>JAOZIG010000474.1 GCA_026014515.1 Candidatus Bathyarchaeota archaeon
TTTCTAAAAGTAACCAAGGGTATGAACGCTAACACTGGTTTGTTCTCAATGTAAAATATTTTGTTAGCCGAATAGGCCCTTGAAGAAGTTTACAATTGAGTCAATTATTGACTGCAGTATCCCTTTCTCTTGCTCTGTCTCGTTATTTTCCTCTTGTTCTTCCTGTGTCTCGGTGTCAGTGGGTGTATCTGTTGTCTCGGTTGTAGTGTCTTGTGTCGAGTCGTCTGATGTATCTGTTTCAGAGGAGGATGAGGGATAATCAAATTCATACTGAAGCCCAATGTCGAACCAGAAATTCTCGGAGGTCAAGTAAGGATCATCTTCAAGCAGGTCCTCAAAGTCATCGTCTAGGTCTTGTGTACCTTCGCCACTTAGCGTCCCTGTTAGCCACTCGGTGTAATCTCCGTCTGGGATTCCTTTGAGCGTGGGTATGTATGTGTCTCCTGAGTTGATCCTTATGTTGATGATCCACTCTGTTTCTCCCGTTTCTGTAAATGTTTGGGGTGTTTGAATTTCTAGTTCAAAGGTTTCCTGTGTTAATGGTTTAACTTTTTTATCATCGTCTTTGTTGGTGGTTTCGGTTTCTACTTTCTCCCCGTCTGCGTTTTCTATCTCAACTTCAAAGCTTGGTTTGAACACCAGTTCCCCATTATTATCTAGGGTTACTGTTACGCCTAATGGGTTGTTAAGTGACGGTGGCGTGTTTACCTCTGCTTCTGCTGTAAAGTCTACCTCTGGCTCCTTTACCATGATTTTATGAGGGACTCCTAGTTGAATAGGTTCTAATGGCTTCCACTCAAATACAAAACCTTCAGGTAATACTAGTCCCATTGGACCCGGAATAACCTCATAGGTGTTTACTGGGTCTTCTGTCCATTCTCTTTTTTCGGGTATCTCACTGAGGGCTTGGTATTGTTCGGGTGTGTATCTTGGTCTTATATTGTTTTCAAGATAATCTGCCTCTTCTGGTGTCAGGCTTCCGTCTTTATTTTTGTAGAATGGTAGTCCCAGTTGGTTGCCTATTTTCTTTGGTATGTTTAATTCTGGGTCTGAGTGTACCGCAAACATGCCTATATCGTAGAATCCAGTCGAGACGCCAGAAGTATCCCTCTGTATACATACATCAGCTCCTATCACTAGTTCCCCGGATAGTCCATCCGGGATACTATGAATTCTCTGTACAGAGAACCAGTTTGACTCATACGTTTCAATGGTAAACGCGTCAGTCCAGAATGGTCCAAGATCACTTGATTCCATCTCTTCGTCAGTTGTAGCTGGATAGTGCATGTTTGCCTGGGTACTATACTCGTATCTTCCGGGGTTCATTATTATCGGAAGCTGGCACATGTAGGTGTATGGGTGAAGCCCTGGTGTGCATGGGTCATCGAGATAGAATGTGGTGTATGGTCCATATGTTGTCTCGTTGTCTGTGAAGGTCGTGAATATCTCTGGTATGAAGCTGGTGGTTCCAGTGTTGTTTATCCAGACTATGTTCATGAATATTCCTCCAGTTGAGAAAGTGTCTGATATCATGGTGATGCCTGTTAGGGATGCGTCGTTGACTATGCCTGGTACAAAGTCTAGTCCCGTCAAGGGCTCATAGAGCATGAATGCCTCGCTGACAACAGAGTGTGTAGTCTCGCTCTCCCCATTAGCGTAGACGAGTTGACCATCAAGTATTACTCCATATACACCCGGAACCCCTCCAGTTGATACCCACGTTACCGGTACTTCCACATACTCTCCTGGAGCTACAGCTTGATCTGTCTCATAGTCACCTGCGTCGTATTGGGTTCCACATGGACCCGTGATGGTTATCGTGCCTGTGGATCTATGACGTTTACGTCTCCCATGTTTGTGGTGGAGAATATTAGCTGCACTGTGTCTCCTATTGCCCATTTTGATTCAGCGGATACATTTCCAACCAATAGAAAAGCGGCTATTAGAATAATTAATGTGGGTTTAACTAAAATTTTCACTTTAATCCCTCACAACTTGTAAAATTATCTTACGAGGATTTTATATCATTATCCATATATTTGAGGAAAAACCGTGGGTTTACTTATTTTTATTATATGAGATTCCCTGTATCGAGATAATGAATCCATATTATTTTCTAGTATTAGTCTGGTCTTCATTGATTTGTAAGAGAACAAGACTCAATATAATCACCCATATCATCGAGCCGTAGATATTGATACGCTCAATGAGGCCAAAAAGATTAGGCGGTGTGGTGAATCCTTGAGCGCTTATCTTTGTACCTGCCATATAACCCATCAAAGCACCAACTAGGATTTCCCCCGATATAGTTCCAATAGAATATACCCTAAACCATTTGCCATCTACGAATGACCCAAACCACATTGCTAACAGGAAAAATAGTACTGTTACGCCGGCGAATACTGAGTGCATTGTATTGGTGAATGATGCTTCATCTACACCTAATTGTAAGGGGAATGGAACCCCTAGAATCCCAAGTAAACCTATGCCCATGAGTGAAGCTCCTGCATAATGTTGTGACTTTTTTTCAGAGCCTTTCCAGACACCGTACCCAAATGCTATCATAAGCAGATCATAGATGAAATAGATAGGTACTACCAGTTGTCTTGTAGGAGCTCCTATGGCTGATAATTCGCTCACTGCTTGGTTTGTGAAACTATAGCCTTCCCATAAGGTTCCTGCGATAAAGTCTACACCAATATAGAGTAGAGATGATGCGGTGCCACAGATGAGCAATGTTTTACGTAACATGTGCTATCTCAGTCAATTAATTTAGTGATTTACCTTGGATAAAAACATGAGCTTGGATTACAAACAACCCGAATACACGATTGAAACCAAAAGCTCGTATTTTACTTTTCATGAGTTTCTCTACTTATTCAAATATCTAATCTAGTCAAGACCCCACTTAGTAATGTATGAAGTATGTTCACACCAACTTGGTGGCACGTGACTGGAGAAAACTTGCAGACTTTTACATCAACGTATTCAACTGCAAACCAGAGCCACCAGAACGAGACCTCAAAGGAAAATGGCTCGAAGACGCATTAACCCTACCAGACGCACACATTACAGGCATTCATCTACGGCTCCCCGGGCACACTGATGGACCAACCTTAGAGCTATTCCAGTACGAGCCCGACGCAGAAAGAGAAATGCCATATCCAAACACACCGGGGTATGGTCATCTTGCTTTCAGTGTTCCTGATGTCGAGAAAACAGCAGAGAAGATCATTGAGTATGGTGGAGACTGGGTTGGAGAATTGACTCGTGTTGAGATTAAAGGTGTGGGGGTGCTGGTGTTTGCGTATATGCGTGACCCTGAGGGCAACATCTTAGAGATACAGCGATACGAGAAATAACAGGGGAGGGGGGGGGTAGGCTTGGAAAGCCCGGAAGCAGCTTCTTTCGATTAAACCAGTCCCAGAACAGCCCTGTTTCGATCCTGATAAGTGTAAAAAACCGTATTGGTAACGTTTTTTCGTATACACTTTTGTAAACATGGACGGAAAAAATCAAAGCCTCACACCGTACACCAATACTATGGCTTCCAAGAAACAGGCGCTACTCTCACAAGTAAACAAAGACGATGAACTAACCCGGCTACTCCAAGACCTACTCAAGATACCCAGCGATAACCCACCCGGAGACACCACGGCACTAGCCACGTACATCAAAACATACCTAGCAAAACACGACATAGAATCCGAGATAATCACCACTAAGCCCGGGATCGCAAACATAGTCGCATCAATAGGAGAAGGAGAACCCCACCTTGTATTGAACGGGCACCTCGACACATTCCCCTCTGAGGTAGGAGAACCATGGAGCATACCACCCTACTCTGGAGAAATACGAGACGGAAAAATCTATGGAAGAGGCGCAGGAGACATGAAAGGCGGACTAGCCGCACTACTCTACTCCTTCACAAAAGTAGCAGAGACAGACTTCAAGGGCAAACTCACATTCACTGGTACATCAGACGAGGAAACAGGCGGAGAATGGGGTGCCCTGTGGCTACTGGAACACAGACCAGAGCTACACGGTGACGCTGTGCTGAACGGGGAACCCTCAGGACTCACAGTCAGGATAGGCGAGAAATCAAGAGTCAGCATCATCCTAGAATCAGATGGAAAAGCCGCCCACGGAAGCTTCGCAGGCTACGTAGGAGAGAACGCCATAATGAAGATGGTCAAGATACTCCCACTGGTCGCAGAGTTCCAAGGAACCCCCGCTAGACTAAACGAAGAGACCCTACGGCACACTGAGGAGGTCATGAAAGGCTACAGGCAACAATATGGTCACGAGTCCGAAACCATGGCAAACGTCCTCAAAGAAGTCACAGTAAACATAGGCACCATCAATGGTGGAAGCTCAGATAACATCGTACCCGCCTACTGCCGAGTCCAAGTGGACACAAGACTACCCATCGGCATCACCCCCGCCGAGATCACCGAGATGATCAAAGAGAAAATACACACAGTTGACCCCTCCATCCGGGTAAGCTGGGCAAGACCCACACAGATAGTCACAGAGGCAACCTACAGCAGCATAGACGCACCAATAACCAAGACTCTGGCAGAGAGCCACCGAGAAATCACGGGCACCGAGCCCCTCTACAGCTTCACCTCGGGGGGCACTGATTGCAGATTCTGGAGAAAACAAGGCGTACCAGCTGTGAGTTATGGTCCAAGAGTATACGCCATGGGGGGAGTGGATGAAGCCATAACCATTGATGATCTGGAGACCACAGCCAAGGTGCACATCGCAACTATTCTCGGTTTTCTGGGTAACCCCTAATAACCTGTAAACACTGACAATATTGAACCAAGTTGGGCGAGAAAACAATAGGAATCCTCGGCGGCATGGGTCCAGAAGCCACAGCCGACCTATTCATGAGGATCATCAGGGCTACACCAGTTGAGAAAGACCAAGATCATCTTCACGTAATCATAGACAGTAACTCCAAGATACCAGACAGAACCCCCGCCATCCTAGGCACAGGTGAAGACCCACTACCCTTACTGGTGGAGACAGGACAACGACTAGAGAAAGCAGGAGCAGACCTCCTCATAATGCCATGCAACACAGCCCACTACTTCCACGCCAAGATACAGGAACAGGTTGGAATACCTCTTCTTCACATGATAAGACTCAGCGCAGACTATATTGCTGAAAAGTATCCTGAAGTCCGTAAGGCTGGACTACTTGCCTCTGATGGAACCATCGCCAGCAGACTATACCATGACTCCTATGCAGCTAAAGGAATCGAGATCATAATCCCAGATAAATCCTCACAGAAAGACACCATGGACGCCATCTACAAGTACATCAAGACAGGAAACCTAGAGAAAGGCGAAGAACTCCTCAAACGAGTATCACTGGAACTAATCCAAGCAGGCGCAGACACAGTACTATGCGGATGCACAGAAGTAAGCATCGTACTCCATGACGGCGACCTCAGCGTCCCAGTAGTAGACCCACTACAAGTACTAGCAGAAGAAGCAGTCAAAATCGCATCAAGCTAGGCGAACCCCTATGGATGAACCCGAGTACTACCGTGGAACCTTGGATTATCCACGAGGCAACAGCACCGAGGTCATCGAGTTCTATTACCCCGCTGATGCCCAGTGGAGCTGTATAAACTGCGGCGACTGCTGCGGAGACATAGACCAACGAACACGCATGATACTACTGCTCCCTGAAGATATTGAGCGAATCGAGGAAACAGGCGCAGAGGATTTCTACGAGGAGTGGGATGAAGGCAGTTTCACAGGACTCATGTGCAAACAGGATGGAAAATGCGTATTCTACAAGGGCGACGGCTGCAGAATCTACGACCACAGAGCCCTACTCTGCAGAATGTACCCCTTCTGGCTAGAAAAACAAGATGATTTCTTCTTATTCGGCATAGACCCAGAGTGCAGAGGAACCGGCAAAGGAAAAACACTAGACGAAGACTTCTACGCAGAACTACTAACCATGGCACTCAGAGCCATGAACTACTAAACCTTCACACAAAATAACAACCCCTCACACATCATCCCACAGAAAAAATTTTTCCCCAAAGTACCCACCAGTAGACACCACCACGAATAATTTAACCCTAAACCCCCCTATCATAGCCCATGATAACCTTCCGCGTCATGAAGCCAACAGACCTCCCCTTCTTCATGCACCTAATGGACATGGTAGGATGGGGCATGACCCCACAAGACTACGACAGAATACTACGCTTCAGCCCAACAGGCTGCTTCATCGCCTCAGAAAACAACCAAGACCTAGGCATGGTAGCCACCACCAACTACGGCACCATAGCATGGATAGGAAACCTCGTAGTACAGCCAGAAACAAGGGGAAAAGGAATAGGCGCAGCCCTGATGCAACACGCCATAGACCACCTAGTATCCAAAGGCACCAAGGCGATACGACTCGACGGCGTCCAAGCAGCAGTACCCCTATACAGACGCCTCGGCTTCAAAGACGAATACTGGAGCCTAAGACACACAGGAACCGCCACACACCACACGACAGACTGCACCCCAATGAAACCCGAAGACCTAGACGCGGTATCAAAACTAGACAAACAAGTATTCAAAGACGACAGACGCCACGTAATAGAATACTTCTACGAGCTCTACCCTGAACTATGCTACACAGCTTGGGAGAATGATAAACTCGTGGGCTACATCATGGCGAAAGAAGGCGCCTCTAACACAAAGATAGGTCCATGGGTCGCAGAACCCGGACACCCGTGCGCCGAGAAACTACTCTACTCGGTGATGAATCAGCGAGTAGGCGGGGAAATCTGGGTAGGAACCCCTGAAGGGAATAAGCTCAGTGTAGCGATACTGGAGAAACTTGGTTTCGTGCCGCATCCTAGTAGCCTCAGAATGTGCTACGGCGACTCAAGTATCAGAGAAAACGTAGAATATACGTATGGTTTAGGTGGTCCCGATAAAGGTTAGGACTTGAACCTGATCTGGTCCCCGACGCGGAGCACAGGCTCATCAAGACTATCTGCCCGTACCACCACGTTGATATGGTTAGGCATATGTGTCACATCATACCCTGCAAGGGTACCCAGTAAACGGTCCTCGATAAACACCTTATCACCCACCACGATCAAACCAGAATCCGTGATCTCAAAGAAACCAATCGCCCTGACACGGTTCGCCCCACCACCCGGTGCAGCATCCTCATCAGTGATCATCAGCTCATGAATCTCATACTTCTTCACCGTACGGCTCTTGGTCTCGATAAGCTTCAAGCCGCGGTCATCAAATGAGATATGAAGCAATGCTACGGTCTCGCCAACAACTGGGCGGCGGTCCCCGTAGACGCTTGGTGTTATTTTCTTGAAATCATATGGTGCGCTCATTACTCGGACACCGTTATGCCTATTCTTTTCTCGGATTCCTTCATATCTACGTCCATGTAGTAGTAGACGCTCTCCCTGTCCGGGTTCGTAGTAGCACTGATTGTGTTACCCTTGGCATCCATGGCTATACAGTTCATGCCACCGAAGCTCTTCAGCTCATGAATATCCTTCATCGCCCTGAAAGCAGCCTCCTTGACACTCAGACCATCCTCCATATAGTGGATAATAGTCCTAGCCGTACTATTCCTGATAGCTAACTCACCGCGTCCAGTACAAGCCGCAGCACCATACCTATTATCACAATAGTTACCCGCACCAATAATGGGGCTGTCACCCAGTCTACCGGGGAACTTGAGGGCTGTACCGCTTGTACTTACAGCGCTGGCGATATCTCCGTTCTCATCCATAGCCATGATGTTTACTGTGCCATGGTGTTCATCGGCTAGCCTGTCATACCATTCCCTTAGGTTCTGGCTCTTGGCATAGTTTACTACCCATTGCTGGCTCTCATCGATCTCATCATGGTCAAAGGCGTCACGGACAAAGGTATCATAGACCTTACGACTCATATCCGTTGACAAATCACCTTCCTCACAATTCATGACACGTGCGAACAACTCAGCGCCCTCACCCACCAAGATAACGTGAGGCGCATGATCAAGCACCTTACGGGCGACACTGATGGGGTGTATAAATCCCTTCAATGCTCCGACGGTTCCAGCCGCCATGGTCTTTCCGCACATCATGCTGGCGTCCATCTCCTGAACACCTAATATGTTCGGGATGCCACCTAAACCGACTGATGTATCATTTGGGTTCATCTCAACGAGCCTTGTGGCTGCCTCGATAGCGTCAAGGGCGCTTCCGCCCTCCCTGAGTACTTTTGCTCCGCCGTGAAGATAATCTCCACTATTTCTTGTACCGATAATGAATGGTTTTACCATTATACTCAATGAAATCCTGTTTTTCTCTTACTTAAGACCATCCAGAAATATTCAAACCCGTTTAACAGGGATAACATCTTATCTAACCATGAAATATTGATCACTGTGAATCAGATATGAGTGGATTACCACCAGGGGAACAAGTCATCAAAGACACAGGAATGTTCCCAGTAACATGGCAAAAAGGCACATTCGGAAACGTCAACGGCAAACTAATCCTAACCAATAGAAGACTAGTCTTCAACGCAGGAAGATTCCAAGACGTAATAAGCAGCCTAAGACAAGCCCACAAAGACAAAGCCGAGATACCCCTCGCAAGCATCACAAGCGTAGACAAGGGATTCATGGCAACCATCAACGTCAACGCAGGTGGACAAAAATACGTATTCAAAGGCATGCGAGACGCAGGCGGATGGGTACAAGCAATCAACAGCGCAAAGATGATGTCCGGCGCAGTAAGCACAGCAGCCCCACAAGGATACGCACAACCAGCACCACCACAGGCAGCACCAGCTGGAAACAAGTTCTGCAGCAACTGCGGATCACCAGTAGCAGCGGGAAACGCCTTCTGCGGTAAATGCGGGGCAAGAGTCCAATAAGTGAACCACAGTGTCAGAGGACATAAAATTCCCCCACGCTGTCGTCGTCAACAGAAACCTCATTGCCATGCTCATGGACAAGCTAGTAGAATCAGGCGCATTAACACCAGAAGCAAGCGCTGAGATAATAGACCAAGTCCTAAGCATGGAACCGACACCCGAGATGCTGAACATGTCAACAACAGAAAACTTTGTTCAAGACGTGTTCACACGAGCAGAGGAGTATGGATTAACCGGACAACCTGCACCAGCAACTGCTCCTGCGAAACCTGTATGTCCCCAATGCGGCGCAGACATCAAACCGGGTCAGAAATTCTGCACAGGCTGCGGCTACAGGCTCGTTTAGACGCGACTAGTTTTTATCCCCATTCTTCATTATTATCCCCAAGTTACTCGGTGTCATTATGCCCGCCAATCTTCCTCCAGATGCTAAATCAAAATGGAATGAGGTCACCTTAACAAAAAACCCGGAGACCCGACTCCAGTTGATGGGGGAGTTCCTAAGCCTCGTCCCCAAACACAAAGGCACCGAGAAAATGTGCAACCAAGTCAAACGACAGATGGCACAGCTTAGGGAAGAGATAGAGAAAAAGAGACAGCAAGCAAAGAAAACAGGAAGCGGCGGACCAAGCTATTACATACCCAAGGCTGGAGCAGCCCAGATGGCTGTAATCGGACCAGCAAACGCTGGGCGAAGCAGTCTATTGAAGGCCGTAACCAATAGCCCCGTAGAGGTAACCGCTTGGCCTTTCGGCACCTACAAGCCTACACCCGGTATGCTGCCATACCAAGACATCCAGTTCCAGCTAGTAGAGATACCACCCATTGTCGAAGGAAGCAGTGAAGGCAGATCAGAGGGCTTCATGAACCTTGCTTGTATCCGGAACGCTGACGGGGTTATCGTTGTCGTGGATATGACTGATGACCCCGCTGGAAACTACTTGATGGTCAAGGATGAGCTTGAAAACGCAAGAATACTCATTGATCCCCCTATGGGAACAGTTGAGATCGAGAAACGAGGCTCAGGACGCGATATACAGTTCATCTGGGAAGGAGAATTGGTAGACTGCAGCCAAGAGGATATAATCCAACTACTAGCAGGCTACAGGATCAAATCAGCACTAGTCAGGGTCAAAGGCAAGGTATCACTAGACACCGTCGAGGATGCACTATTCGGAAACGCCGTCCACCGACCCACATTTGTCTTAGCCAACAAGATTGACCTAAACAATGACCCCGCCATGCTGGAACAGCTAAGAGAAACAGCCGCACCCCTTGAAGTAATCCCCCTAAGCTTGGAGAAAACCCAGAACCTAGACACGCTAATAGGCTCCAAGATATTCGAGATGCTAAATATAACCCGCGTCTACACCAAGGAACCCGGAAAAGAACCCGCCACAGACCCAATCGTCTGTAAACCCGGCGCCACAGTAGGAGACCTAGCCCGATTAATCCACAACGACTTCTATGAACGCTTCAAATACGCCAGAATATGGGGCCCAGCAGCAAAATTTGATAACGAAAAAGTTGGCTTAGACAGGGTGCTCCTTGACGGTACCGTCATCCAGTTATACACCTAGAAAATACTAAATCCTCAACCGTTAATATTCCACTGTATCTAAAATGGATAAAGTTGATTTTATCTACCTAAGCCAAGAAGAAATACTCGACCTAAACATACCCATGTCCAAGATAATAGAACTCGTAGAACAAGGACTCTACGAACACGGACACAAAAGAGTAGAAAACCCACCTAAACCCGGAATCCACAGCAAACCAGACGCCTTCATACACGCCATGCCAGCATACTACCAGAAACTAGGCATAGGCGGTCTAAAATGGGTCAGCGGATACCCCACCAACAGAAAACTAGGACTGCCCCAAATAGCCGGACTGATGCTAGTCAACGACATGGAAACCGGCATGCCCCTCGCAGTCATGGACTGCAGATGGATAACAGCAGTAAGAACCGCCGCCGTATCAGCCATCACAGCAAAATACTGCGCCAAAAAAGACACCACGAGCCTTGGCGTAGTAGGCTGCGGTGTACAGGGCAGAATGAACATCGTCGCGTTAAAAGAAGTAATCCCAGACCTCCATGATGTCGGTGTCTTTGACATAAACTCAGAAGCCATGAAACGCTACAAAGAAGACTTCGAAACCGAACTAGACGTATCCATCAAACCAGCAAAGAGCGTCAAAGAAGCCGTAGACGGCAAAGACATGATACTAACAGCCACACAACGTCTACCAGAGCCCCTTGTAAAAAATGAGTGGTTCAAACCCGGGTGCCTAGGCTTCGGGTTAGAGGCAAGCAGAGCATGGTACGGTGATGCTATACTGGAATGTGATAAATTCGTCACAGATAGCTGGGACCAGACAGTCTACTTCTACGAACACGGAGCATTCCCAGACGGACTACCCACGCTACACGCTGAACTCGGAGAAGTAGTAGCGGGAGTCAAACCCGGAAGAGAATCCGACAAGGAACGAATCCTAGCCATAAACATTGGTTTAGCCCTAGAAGACGTCATAGTCGCAGACTACATCTACAAGGTAGCAAAAGACGGAGACCATCAACGACTAACCTTGATGGAAAGCGACTTTTAACCAATAATTTATCTATCAAACCACAATTTCTACCCATGACAGATAACCGGCACAAACCCACAATAACCGAATTAATAACCCTTGATTATCCCCTTGAAGCCAAGGCATCCCAAGATGGCTCCAAGGTAGCATATAACGTCAGAACCACGGACTGGAACAAAAACCAGTATCAAAACATTATCCACATCTACGATAAAAACACAGAAAAAACCCATCAACTGACACGAAAAGGCTCAGTGGAAGCCTTTGAATGGAATAACGAAGACATCATCACCCTAAGTCGCATCGAAGAAAAACCACAACTAT
>JAOZIG010000093.1 GCA_026014515.1 Candidatus Bathyarchaeota archaeon
TTCATAGTCCAATGCACTATTGATCATGACATTGGCATTGTTCTGGTACGGGAAAATATACTTGTTCTCTCCCCGTTCCACTGAAGGCCACATATTCAAGGTGGCTGTTGCGTTCGCTCCTCGGGTTCTGTTGTCACGAATCATCCGACGGATAATCCGATTATCCGTGGTGCTGATTCGGTTATGGTCATCAAGATTCAGTTGGGTCAACGCTGAGATATATACCCTGAAGAGCAACTCTTTGTCCAAGGAAGCGGTCAGCCTTGGGTTCATTCCATGAATACCCTCTATGATTAAGATGGTCCGTTTGTCCAAGTGTACCGGGTACTCGTCGTAGGTACGGGTGAGCGTCTTGAAATCATAAAGAGGAAGGTGAACTTCCTTTTTTGCGAATAGGTTTGCCAAATCCTCTTGGAACCGGGCAACATCAAGTGCCTCAAGTGCTTCAAGATCAGGATTCCCATCTTCATCTTTTGGTGCATGATGTGGAGGTAGATAATAGTTGTCCAAGGAAATCTTGATGGTTTTCTTCCCTAATACCTGTAATTGGATTGATAATTTGTGAGCGAACGTGGTCTTCCCTGATGAGGAGGGCCCTGCGACAAGAACTGCTTTTACACTGCTATGAAGGTTTATCTGATCTGCAATACTTGCAATTTTCTTCTGTTGTAATGCTTCAGCAAGCCGTATAAAGGACTCAACAGTATTCTGGTTGCCCATCTGATTCAGCTGGCCCAGAGACTGTACATTGAGAATGGATCCCCAAGCCTTGTATTCCCGGTAAATGGAGAAAAGCAGGGGATTGTCAACAAAGGGGTCAAGCCCAACGACATTGTGCGAACGGGGATAGCGAAGTAGCATTCCCCGCTCCTGATAGGGCTTGAGTTCCCAGACCTGCATCAAGCCTGTCTTACTGAGCAAGGGTTCATAGGAGATATCCATATAACCCTGTAACTGGTAGAGATTCACCTTGGGGTCATTACGAGTCGATAGTAAGGCAGCTGTCTGCTCATGATGATTGTTCTCAAAGTAGGAGAGTGCTTTCTCGTAAGGCAGCAGGATCTCCTCGATGGGGAGGTTTTGCTCAACCAAGGATCGCATGGCCTTTTCTATAGCTTTGATATCTGTCTTGTTCAGGGTAAGGGCATCATCAAAACTGAAGTAATACCCATCACCAAGGGAGTGCCCTATGACCAGTCTCCGATTGGGGTAGAGCATCGAGACGGCAGCACAGAGAAGGTAACAGATGGAGTGACGGTACATCCTTTTTCCCATGTCCCCAAAAAGCCGTACCGGTTCAAGGGTGCAATCGGCAACCAGGGCCCTTGAACAGGAGTGCAACTCATAGTTCACCAAGGCTCCGATATATGGGTTCTCTTTATAGGTCTGTTCTTTGCACGATTCAACCACCTTTGCCTCAATCAAGGCATCTTCCACGGTGGATCCGGTTGGGAGTACAAGATGCTGTTTTTTGATGGTTACGGTAATACTTTTCATGTAGCTATCATACTAGGTGGTCTGCCCGTAAACAAGAGTAAAGC
>JAOZIG010000036.1 GCA_026014515.1 Candidatus Bathyarchaeota archaeon
TTCTGGAAGCTTATGGCGGTTGTTCACGCCAAACAGAGTATTCTCAACCCCATGCGGGCTGAGAAGATGACACATTTCGTTGACATGCTAAACTTACCAGAAGGTAGCCGTGTAGTTGATATCGGATGCGGTAAAGGCGAGTTCCTCCACAGGCTCTACGAGAAATACGGCATCTCTGGGGTTGGTATAGACAAGTCACCCTATTTCATCGAAGACTGTAAGACTGCCAAGGCTAAACGCGCTCCAGACGCAAACATAGAGTACTTGCTGATGGATGGAAAAGACTACCAGCCCAGTGAACAGTTTGACCTAGCCTGCTGCATGGGTGCAAGCTGGATATGGGGTGGAATACGGGGCACACTTGAGGCATTAGCCGGTATGATAAAACCCGGAGGATTGATGGTGCTAGGTGAGCCCTACTGGCTCAAGGAACCAGACCCCGAATATCTTGAGATGGAGGAGTGCAAGCGAGAAGACTTCCACAGCCACCGAGAAAACGTTCTGATGGGCGATGAGTGTGGTGTAACATGTGTCTATACAATTGCGAGTGATCACATGGACTGGGATGAGTATGAGACTCCTCACTGGTGGGCGGTAAGCGAGTACAGCGACCAGCATCAAGACGACCCAGATCTACCCGAGATATGGGAGTATCTGCTCAAAACTCGTGAAACATATCTAAAACATGGCAGAGACACCATGAACTGGTGCCTCTATGTCTACAGGAAACCAGTTCACCCAATATTATAGATGGGGCTACTCCAAGCCTTTCTACCGTCAAAGTCCTCTATTTCGACCCGTACATAGGTTTCGCCTTGGCGACCCGGGTATTTTGCGGATGTGAGTGGTTCACCCATGGAGTGGAACTTGAGTCCGAGTGATGGTGTAGATACGAAGCTGATGTATTTCACCGGGCTGCATTCGAGGCTTATCGCGCCTTCGTCATCTATGCTGATGTCCTTGATCTCTGGTCCGTTGCTGGCGTAGAAGAGACCCTTATTGATGGACTCCATGATGCTTTCACGTGTAAGCTTCTCGGCTTTGACGCTGATCCAAGCCACACATGCATCCAGTGGCGCGTTACCCATCTCAGCCCCATGATGGTCATCTGTTGCATAGATGAAGGGCTTCCTACCAGCCGCAATTATCCCATCGATATGGGAGCCACTTAGTCCAGTGTTACGCTCAAAAGCACAGCTTGTATTGTAAATCTCGACGCCATGATACCCTGTGATCTTCATCATGTCTGTGTGGTTTAAGCCGCTCCAGTATGGGTGGGCAGAGATCACGGTGCCACCTAGCTCTTTGATCTTGTCTATGATCTTCTGGGGGTTCAAGCCATAATCAAAGTCCTCAAACGGTAACGTATCATCGATGTTCAACGCCACGATATGGTACAAGGTTCCTGCGGTTGACTTCCCTATACATATCTCCTCTCCGGGGATCAACAGGAAATCTTCTGATGCAAGATGACCCACTTTAGCTACCACGCTGTGGTCGGTTATTGATAGGAAATCGTATCCAGCCTCCTTGTACAG
>JAOZIG010000518.1 GCA_026014515.1 Candidatus Bathyarchaeota archaeon
AGATGGATATTGGGTACACATCAAGGTTCAGTGAGCAGAAAGCATTATGAATACTATCTGGATGAGTTTACGTTCAGATTCAATAGAAGAACCTCTACGTCTCGTGGAATGCTGTTTTACCGGTTGTTGGAGAATGCGGTATCTATCAAACCGACTACCTACAGTGACCTAACTGAAAGAATCGAAAATTGAGGAACCACTACATGTAGTGTCAACCTGAGTCAAGTGGATACCCAGTTAGTTGAATTCTCTGATGTACATTTCTCACCCCAATCCCGGCACCATTCTTTTGGGAGGGACTGGACATGCTGAGTATGGTATTGAGCCTCTGTTCATCCATACCTACTCCGTTGTCCCTGATTTCGATGATTACAGCTCCTGGTTTCTTCTTGAATACCTTGATATCGATATATCCCATTTCCTGCAGATATTTGATGCCATGATAAATGGCATTTTCCACGATAGGTTGGATGATCAACTTGATGGTAGGGAGGTTCTCGATACCTGATTCCATGTCGATGGTGAACTGAAATTTATCTCGATAACGGATCTGCTGGATGATGAGATAGTTTCTCACATGCTCCAGTTCTTCACCAATGGTGATTATATCCCTTCCCTTGCTTATGGATATCCTAAACAGCCTTGCCAATGCAGTTACCATGGTAATGACGCCGTTGGTATCGTTCTGTTCAGCCATCCAGACCACTGAGTCCAAGGTATTGTAGAGGAAGTGTGGATTAATCTTTGCCTGAAGTGCATCAAGCTCAAACTTGCGTTTCATCTCTTGGCTCTTGACGATGTCATCCATCAATTGCCTGATACGTTGCACCATAACTGCAAACGTTTGACTGAGCGCTGCTACCTCCTGGTTTCCTCCAACGGTTGGTGGGGAGGAGAAGTCACCACGCTCTACACTGTTCATCAACCTCTCAAGTTCCTTGATCGGTCTGCTGATATAGGCAGAAGCAGTTCGGGCGATGAGGATGGTGGTGATGATACAAAAGGCAAGGATGATAAACATGACGGTGGTGTACTGTTCAAGCCCTGCCATCAATTCATCCATATATGCTACCCCGACAATTCTCCATCGAGCGTTGTTTACGGTGTCTATGATTACCAGGCGTTCCCTTCCTTCAAAGTTATTCGTAAAGGTTCCGAATATGTGTTCCTGAACTGACTCCAAATCTTCGTTGAACAAATCTGAGTTAATCAATTGTTGGAAGGGGTGGTATACGATTTTCCCATTGTTGTCTATGAAGTAGACATAGCCACTAGAGCCGAGTTTTGCGCTCTGGCAAAGCTCACTTACCGCCCAGAAGTTCATGTCGATGAGGAGCAATCCTTGGCTCAGCTCTCCTTGTTTGTTGGTATAGCTGATCTGTTGGCTGTAGGTAATGACCCAAGGGTAACTGGAGGTGAACAACTGTTGTACATGAGGGCCGGTGAAGTAGAAGTTTCCCTCTCCTCCGATGGCACGGGTGAACCAAGTCTGGCCAATGATCTCCTCTGTTGGCCGGCGTGGGGCATCGCTGGTG
>JAOZIG010000546.1 GCA_026014515.1 Candidatus Bathyarchaeota archaeon
TGAGTCGTGCTGATCTTCCCGGTATGATGATGTTTCTGTGTTTCACTAAATCCTCGACTTTGGAGTCCTTGATGGCTTCGGCTACTGTTTCAGCGGTCATCTTTCTACCCGCGACAGCGCTTTCAACGCTCATTCCCTCGCTATCTACTACAAGCAAGTATCCATTGATTTTCGCGTTCTCGATGTCATTGGCTACAGTATAGTAGGTTAAGGCAAAGTTGGTCGTGAGTAATACGGGACTGTTTTCGTCTGGAGTACCTATTGTTATTAGTTCTGGCTCTACTGAGACAGGTTTCCTTGGATCTGTGTAGATGTTTGACCGCAATATTATCTGTGGCAGTAGCGCCCATCCACTTATACCATGAATAATTAGGACATCAGCAAATCTAGCCGTCAAGACACCGGATATGACCGCCTCGTTCCACTCATTGACTATGGGGTCTTCTTCCTCTACTCCCCACGCTACCATTGGTGAACCGATTAAGGGGTATCCTAAGCCTTGTTCTTCCTCGTTTACTGCGTCCCATCTGAGTATCGTATAGTTGTTGATGTTGGTCTCCATGTACTTGGTAGGCTGGGTTCCCGGGTCAAGCGCAATATCCGTTATCCCATATTCTTCAAGGGTCAAAGCAAGGCTCTTCAGTGTGTCGAGATCGTTTGGAGAGTATGCTACAATTGGGCAATTGTATTGTATGGCTAGCGCAGCCATATCTTTCCAGTTGTTCTTTGTTGCTCCATGTATTAATGGACGTTTAGCTCCGACCACCTCAAGTCCTGCTTTCATAACCGTTGGGTCATGAGCTACGAGTATCAATGGTTTTCTTGTGAGTTGATCTGCTTTTTTGACTGCTTCAGCAAAACTGTTAGCATCTCCACTGGTACATCGTATGTTCAGCATATCAAGCACCAAGTCCATGCCGATGTAATTGTACGCGTAATCATTCAAGAGATGAATTCTTGTCTCAAACTCTTCATCGTCCATTTCATCGGTAACATCGACAGCCATTGCTGGTTGATGGAAATATGTGAACTCGTGTCTATAGAGAATATACTCACCGCCGATAGTGGTAGCGTTTTCTCCTACACCGACTTCAACAGCTTTAACGGATGGCTTCAGCAGAGCCCAAAGCTCAGCGTAAGCCTTTGCATACTTTTCATCAAGCAGTGGCTTACACTCGTCCAATGAGGCTTCTCTGTTGACCATCTTTGCGGCGAACGCCATGCAGTTGGTTTCGCCACATTCTTTGCAGTTGGTTCCGGGTAAGAGCCTGTAGATTTCTATTGGGCTAAGTTCTTTGGCTGGCATCTTAGCTACCTCCTACTTTTATGCTGATCCAATCTGTTGGCTCAGTGGGTTTCTCGCCTTTCATCAAGCGATCAATCATTTCCTTGAGAGCATTCACTGCAGCGGGGTGCATCATCATGAAGTAATCAACTCCAGCGAGCAGAAGTGTTTGTCCGGTTATTGTCTCCCAGATTGGTCCACGGAGTTCCCTTGGATCATATTCTGGCCCCATTTTCATCCATGC
>JAOZIG010000541.1 GCA_026014515.1 Candidatus Bathyarchaeota archaeon
AAAGACTTCCACAACCATGTCAGAAAACGACTGGGCATAGCCGCAAGCCCCCTCACAAGTAGGATCGAGACCATCAACGGACCCAAGATGAGCAACGAGGTCCGCATCAAAGCCTGCAGTAAACAGATAATCAACACCATAAAGATACCCGGCTTCTTCTACCAGCCAAGCTGGCTTGTAAACGAGATGACCCGCAGAGGCTTCAGTCCCAGTGAGACTGAGAATAGTATAAGTTTCTTAATAGAACGTGGGATACTGAAAAACTCCCCTGATGGTGTCTGTCTCAGCTAGAGTTTCACGATCTGTGCGTGGGGAATATCCCCGAAGTAGATTATGGCTCTTTCATGCACCATACTGCACTCGATGGCTGCCTCAACAATCTTCTTACCCACAAGATTACAGATAGTCGCCTGTTTCATGGCTGCTATGGCTTCGTCTACGTCTCCAAGGGTTCCCTTATAGAAGCCCTCGCTTACTTTGAAGGGTACTTTTCCGCCCTCAAGGGTCTCTCCCAGGATTTCGGCGTCGCATACCGCGACTACCCTATCCTTGCCTTGGATCATTGTTTTGACGTAGACCTTGCTCAACCTAGTTCTTTCCTATGCTGCTTCTTGCGCCACATGCGTCACACTGGAGGAACGATAACCGTTTATCACGAACGATATGTGTGTCTGGTCTTCCGCAGACTGGGCAGATGACGTACTTGTTTGTGTATATCTCGATGAGGTTCTGGATGCTATCCTGATTAAAGCGTCCTTGGAAGACTACTCTGGTGCCGTCAAAGTTACCACGTGTTGCTGTCTCCTTCAATAGGAACTTTAGTAAGTGGTCTGTGTCTCGTTGCAGTGCCTCAGCTATCTCGCTGAAGTTCATGATGACGCTGCGTCTTCCCTGTATAGTGACCCTTGCGCGTGGAACTTGGAACCTGTCCTGTTCCTCGATCTGCTCTGGGAGCTGCTCGTATGCGCGGTTTAGCATTTCTTTGTAGTCTTTTGGCATATTTTTCACCGTTCAGCCTTTGGCTGCTTTCTTACACCTTCATCGTGGCGAGGTTGAAAAAGGTTTAGGGTTGATTCCGCTTGATGGTGAAGTATAGCATCAGTAAACCTATAGCTCCAACTACCACACCTGCACCAATCAGTATGTCCCCTATTCCACCGAAGAAAGGTACCTGTACACCAATCTTGATGTTAGCAGCGATACCCTCCGAGCCATCAGCGTTCATCAAAACCACGTAATAGTTACCCCCTTCTGGCTCCCATGAGATTGTCTGTTCACCAGTCGATGATCCTTGTACAATCCAGAAATCCTGTTCAGTGGGCGGTGTTACTGGTGCATCACCCGGATGCAACACATATACTGGTTCTTGTAGCTCATCTATGCGCTCCCACCCCATATCCATGTCAGCGACCTCATGATACTCCATGGGCTCAATGTAACTATAGGCGTCAGCGTAACGCGCTACACCGATAAACACTTCCTTGGTTGGGTCTAGACTCTCTGTGGTTACCTTGAAGCTAAGGAAACCTCCTTGTCGCTCAAAGAACCGTACTGCGTCTTGGTCTAGCTCGATATCGATCTCATCAGCTACAATCCCATAACTGGGCACCTGTATGGTCTGTGTCTTGCTCATTATGTAGCCGTCCTCGTCTGTCATGATGTTCTTGACAGACCTCATGCCGGTGCCGCCCATTATCAAACCAAATGATGTGATCAATAACAAGACGCTGAGAAGAATAACCCCAATGTGTACGATTCCCCAAGGCTCTTTGCTTTTCACATACATGTTTGTCTGGAGTTTCTCCCCGCATTTCCTGCAATAGACTGCTTTTTCCCTGTTTTCTTCTCCACAGTTGGGGCACTTGACCATACTTATCACCCAGAGATAATGTGTTCTCGTTTATAGACTTACAGGAAAAAATGGGGTCTGGATTCAAAAACATTAAACCCGAAAAGGTACACCCTTGTATGCTATGTCTGATTCTTTTGAATGCGAGGTCATGAGTTGGGAGCTATTCGAGAAACTAGCCATGAATGTGGCTAAATCCATCAGGGAAGACGGTTACCAACCCGACTTTATGGTTGGACTCGCAAGGGGCGGATGGGTGCTCAGCAGGGTGCTCTGCGATTTCCTAGGGGTAAAAGACCTTGTATCCTTGAAGGTAGAACACTGGGGGGTAACGGCGACACCCGATGGTAAGGCTCAGATTAAGTATCCCTTTGATATAGACTTGGTTGAGAAAAACGTCTTGGTGGTTGATGATATCACCGACACAGGGGAAAGCATGCATGTAGCAGTCGAGTATGTGAAATCAAAGAACCCGGCGTCAATCAAGACCGCAGCCCTCAGACACATCGACGGAAGCAAGTTCACACCAGACTATTACGGTGATGTGATCAGCTGGAGATGGGTGATATTTCCATGGAACTTTGTCGAGGACATGTGTAACCTTGTACCCAAGGCTGCTGATGGAGCAAGCTCCGTTGAAGAGGTAAAGGCTCGGATGAAGGAACAGTACAACGTGGAATTATCCATTGAACAAATCGAGTCCATCAAACGCGAGCTAAAGCATAGAAAATAGAGGCAAACCATGCAAACCCCACCAGACAGAACAGTCAACGAGATGCTTGAAGAGCGCCGCAAAGAGCTTATCCGGTTGATGGCTGGCGCGTTGCGGCATCTCGGAGTAGACGACCATGATATTTCTGTTCATAAGCGTCGTGGGGTTGATGTCTTTGACCCGGATACAGCTGTTTTTCTCGTTAAGGCTGATACTGATCCTGTTTTGAGTCCAGAGGATGTATCTTTTATCGCCACCAGCCTCAAGAATATGAACTATGAGGTGAAGCGTATCGAGCATAGGGGCGAGAGGCTTCTTTTATTTGTCTAAACAGTATACTCCTGTTGGTTAAGGATGGGTAAGATATACTGGGATAGACAGGTTCCACCGGATTGGAACGGTGACTGGGGTAGCGAGTACTGGACCATACCAGAACAAACAGAGTACAAACGAACGTGCTCACACATGCAGATGCTGGAATACATCTCAAAGCTTGCTTGGAACAGCGAGTACATGCACATAGAGCGCCTCTTCATCAGTGACTTACGCCGTGTAGCACCACTGGTAATACTAAGTAACCCAAGGGTCAAGACCCCAGAGGAAGCAAAAGAAACAGGCAAGACCATTGTCTATATTCAAGGTAACATTCATCCGTCAGAGGCAGAGGGCAAAGAAGCTGTACTGATGCTCATGCGAGACATAGCCCTCGGTAAACACAGTCATCTGCTCGATGAACTCATCATACTTCTAGCCCCAGATTTTAACCCAGACGGCAATGAGGCGTGGGAGGTCAAGAACACAAGCACATTCAGCGGTACCCCCCACATACAGAGCATCAGACATAACGCCATGGACGCTGATGTGAACCGTGACGCCATCAAGATGGAGACTCTAAACATGCAGGGCCTCTACGAGAACGTACTGAACAAGTGGGACCCACTGGTATTCCTCGACCTCCACAGCATGGGCAGGGTACAACACGGATACAGCATACTCTACGCTCCAAGCTACACCCCAACAGCACATCCAGAGCCAAGAGAATACACCCAATACACCATGCTCCCCGCCATCAAGGAACAAGCTGAAACAGAATACGGCTGCATGTTCTACACCCACGCAGACTATGACTGGGAAAAATGGCCCCCAGAGGCATGGGACCCTGTTGCAGGTGGCTACAGTGTTGAAGCCAAGTTTATCGTCAACGCGGTTGGGCTAAGGAACAGGTTGAGTATATTGACTGAGACCCCGGGGCATGTGGGTTTCGAGAAACGCATCTACGCGAGCTATGCATTCAGTTATTGTTTGCTTGATTATGTTTACAGTCATGGCGCCGAGATTCAACGATTATGTCATGAGACCGATGAATCAGTAATCCGAGAGATAACTGAAAAAGCCTCAACAGGCGAACTCCGAAACTGGGTCGAAGGCGAATACACGGAGCAAGATCAACCCTGTGACCTCTACGCTTACCCTACACGCAAAGAAGAGTATATCCCGGGCACCAGTATCATAAGCCACTGGATAGGTGAAGGAGAACCACCGTTAATCAAGGGCGTAAAAGACTTAACCAAACCTATTGGAACCCGTGATAGCATCACTCCACGAGGTTACATATTCCCAGAGGAGTTATCGGATGTAGCCGAGAAACTCAAACAACATGGGGTAGAGATTACCAGATTGGAGAACCCAGTCAAGGTGGAAGGGTACAAGTACATTGTTGATGAGTTTGAGGAGATCAAGAAAGGATGGATCAGGCTCTATGAGATGACCCGGCTAACAGGAGGATGGTTCAAGACCACCAAGACATACTCCGCAGGCAGTTATCATGTTGATATGGCTCAAAGGCTCGCCAATGTTGCGTTCTATTGTCTTGAGCCCGAGGTTGGTGATGGTTTGGCGGGGTGGAACTACTTTAACAAGTATCTCAAGTCAAGAGGGGCAGAGGATAATAGCGTTGTTTTCCCTGTGTTCAAGTACTTGAGTTTGATGAAAATACGGTAGTTCGGCCCTAAAGTGGAGAAAGGAGACACGAACTACCTAACGTATCGCGTATATACTCGTATAAAAGGTATTTGTAAATTCTTTATATGTTATTTTTTTCGACCTTAAACAGCTTATTTTTGGAAATTAACTATATTTTTTCAGTCAAATCTGAGGAATTTTCTCGAATCACTAATTTCCAGCACTCATCTAACCATTTTTCTTCACGTATGAAACTAAACATTAAAACACAGTATACCTGTTTTCCACTGTGGGATCGTGAGTCCATGGATATCGAGCTGGAAACTTATAGAGAAATAGTTGAAAACAGCGCAGACGCGATAATGATTCTCGTAGATCTAAACATTGTGTTCGCAAACAAGACCGCGCTGGAGATTTATGGAGCCGACAAGCCCGAGGATTTGATAGGAAAAAATGCCTTATCCATAGGGTTACTTACTCCTGCGGAGCATGGACAAAGCCAAGAAATAGAAATGAAGCGTATAAGCGGTGATTTATCCCATGGTATATTCGAGTTCCCAGCTACGATGAAGGATGGGCGGAAGGCTATCTTTGAGGTAGGCATCAGTAACATCCAGTTCAGTGATAAAGTCGGCGCATTATGCATCATAAGGGACGTCACTCAGAGAAAAGACAGTGAAAACCGTTTGGAATCCCTCCATGATAGCACTGCTTTGCTTGGTCAGGCTACGACTCGTGAACAAGCCGTTGATATTGTATTGGATACGATTCAAAGCATCTTTGGTAAACACTATGCAGCAATCGCTTTTGTAGAGGAAAACAAGCTTGTCTTCAGGAAGGGTCTCGGTAAGAACATCTATGATGAGCTAGCCCTTGATGGTCCGGGTATCTCAGTTAGGGCTGTGAGGACGGGTATGACTCAGGTTGTTAATGATGTGAGTAATGACCCTGATTATGTGGATGGTCGTGTGTCTGATGTTAAGTCTCTTTCAGAGCTTGATGTTCCTATTCTCGTTAATGATGTGCCTGTTGCGTTGATTACTATTGAAGAGGATAAGACTGATAGCTTCAACGTCGAGGAGGTTCAACTGGTCGAGATACTAGCCAACCACTTTGCTAGTGCCTTGGAGCGAATTCGTCATCACAGCGAGTTGATGAAAATGCGTGAGGATCACATCATGGAGCTTGTCGGTGGTATGGACAAGATATGTATGCGGGTTCAGGAAGACCTGAAGGGGCCGCTGGGCACCATCCGTAATAGCTCATTCATCATCCGGCATAACCCTGAGCTTACCGCCGAGGTAGTGGATAATATCGATAACAGCATCGAGCTGATGACAAATACTCTGGAGGAGATGAAAGAGATCACAAGCCCCACTGAACCCGAGAAGGCTATCACTGATATCTTCAGCGTTCTTCAAGGAGCCTTGCATATTTCATATATCCCCCGAAAGATCAAACTGGTTAATGACTCTGAGACCGGGTTCCTAGCCATCAGCGTCGATAAGGAGAAGATACAGCGAGTATTCTTCAACATCATCACAAACGCCTTAGAAGCAATGCCAAACGGAGGAACACTCCACATCAGCCACGAGATACAAGACAAGTATGTCGAGTTCAGTTTCAAAGACACTGGCCCCGGTATACCCCCTGAGGTCATGGACCGCATCTATGACCCGTTCTACAGTACAAAGCCCAAGAGCCTTGGATTGGGTTTGAGTTTCTGTAAGTTGGCTGTAGAGTCTACTGGTGGAAAGATCAGTATAGATAGCGTTGTTGGTGAGGGTACCACTGTTTCCATCAGGCTACCCAAGTAGTCGATGCTGTTTTAACCCCCTAGTTCCACAGTTTTACTGATTAAATTTGCCGAAACTTAGGATCAGTTGGAACGAGTATGGGCTGCGCCTCGAAAAGCTCCGTGAACATATGAGGGAGAACGAGTTTGATGCTTATCTTATCACAAGCGGGGTAAGCATCTTCTACTATAGCCACTTCTACCACATGGTAACCGAACGACCAGCCGGGCTCCTTGTAGAGCCAGACGGAAAACCCGTATTCCTAGGACCCCTTCTAGAAGCAGATCATCTCAGACTCCAGACACCTTTGATCGGAGACTGTTACACGTATCTGGACTACCCTGGTGAGAAAATCCCTATGGAGAGATTCAAGGAATGGCTTACTGAGCTTGGATATGGGAAAGCCAAGATTGGCACCGATAACCCTGCTGGGGCAGGTGGTACCATGGGGTATACGGGTCCCAAGCTGAATGAGTTGATGAAAGAGGCTGAGTTTGTCGCTGATGGTCAGTATCTCTGGGATGTGAAGCTCATCAAGAGCGATGAAGAGATTGGGTTGATCAAGGAATCAGCCAAAGGGGGCAACCTAGCCCACACGTCTCTCCAAGAATACCCCCGACCCGGGCTGTATGATATGGAGGTAAGACTCCTAGCCACGCTTGAAGCCACATCAGCTATGCGTAAGACACTGGGCACAGAGTATCAAACCATCAAGGGAAGAGCAGTATCCGCCGGTTTCCGTGGACAGGTAGGCTGGAAATCAGCCATCCCCCACAGCATCGACCAGAACAGACCCATCAAGACTGGGGACGTATTAGTCACAGGTGCAGGCGCTGATATAGGCGGCTATGGTAGCGAACTAGAGCGAACCATGATCGTTGGTGAACCCACTGCTAAGATGGAGAAGATGTTCAAGGTGATGTGTCGGGCTCAGGAAGCTGCCGCTGAGGCGTTGAAGCCCGGTAACACTTGTGCTGATGTGGACAAGGCTTCAAACAAGGTCATCAAGGATGCCGGTTACTGGAGTCTGGTTAAACATCATACTGGGCATGGTATAGGGTTGCTTGGGCATGAGCCCCCGTATCTTGATCAAGGTAACAAACAGGTGCTTGAACCAGGTATGGTTGTTAGTCTTGAGCCGGGTATCTATGAGCTTGGCTACGCTGGGTTCAGACACAGTGATACTTTGGCTGTGACAGAAGATGGATGTGAGTGGATAACATATTATCCAAGGGACATAGAGTCCCTCACAATCCTATAGGTTCTCCTCTAGCCACTCCAACACTTTTTCCTGTAAAGGAATCCTGTGCTCACTGTACCCATGGTCTGCACCATCAACAAGTGACCAGCTTTTTGGTGGAGTAGCCTTCTCATATAGCGCCTTGCAGTCATCTGGAACGGTAACATTGTCCTTTGAGCCCACTATTACTAGGATTGGTGCCGATATGTCCGCTATCTTGTCCATTGGGTTAAGCTTTTCCGCTGCGTCCATCATACTCTTCTTGTACTCACTCTCATCACCATAGGCTAGTTTACTCTTCGCCATCCCCACGAATCTAGAGAAGATATTGTCAATGACCTCTGGTGCAAGCCACTTGCTTATGTCTGAGGCTGGGCTCATCAAGACACCAGCCTTGATGCTCTTGTCCTTGCTCATCACGTTGCTCAGGGGCACTGCGCCCATGCTGTGTGAGACGAGTCCTATCCGTTCAGTGTCAACATAGCTCTGTGATTTCAGGTACTTGACTGCGTCCTTTGTGCTTGATACTAGGTTGCTGAACCTGTAGGTTCCCTCGCTGCCCCATGCGCCTTGGTAGTAGAACACGAGTACTGCTATGTTGTTCAGTGCTAGGTGTTCTGCTAGGTCCATGTTTTTGGTATCGCCGGGGTAGCCATGGCAGATGGCTACTGCTGGGTATTTTCCATCCTTTTCTGGTCTGTAGGTTCTGCCTTTGAGGTTAATGTCTCCGCTTTTGAATTTGATATCCTCTACGATTATCGCCAATTTCACTCACCTCTCATACTGCGTTACTACCTTAACTATTTTAACAACCCAGAGCAGAGTACAGGCGATGGGGAAGCGCATCACCAGCAAGTTCAAGCCACAAAACAAGTGGGTACGCGAGATGGTAGAAGGCGACCCACACGTCGCATCAAGCCTAGACGTAACCAGCGACATGCTGAAACTCGCGGCACCCAGCCAAAGCCTCTGTAGCGTATGTAAGGGCGGTAAGATGCTCTGTGGTAAGACTACATGCCCCATCATGGCACGACTCGGCGCATTTACTTCCATGTTTCAGAGCATTAAGGGCACAGAGATTGATGGAAGCAGTCCCCCAAGCGTATTCGTTGGAAGATTCGGATACCCCTATGTCCATATTGGACCCTTATCCCCCACGTTTTATGGTAACACGGAGATACTAGACGCCCCAGAGCAATGGTTCGGTAAGAGTATTGACGAGATCATAGGCTACAGAAGCCAACTCATCAGAGGAATGACCCCCGTAAACGTCAAAAAGCCATGGAAAGCGGGCAAGCTTCTTGATCAGACACGTGAACTCAGCCTCGCAGAACACTATGTTGAGACCGAGATGAAGCTCACGAAGAAGCCCACCAAACGCTTCTACATGAACGGCGATATACAACCCATTGGTCCAACGGCTCCACTGGAGAACGTGGATATTGGGTACATCAAGTGGAACCGACACATGGAGAAATACCACTATGATACCGACTTGAAGGCGGCTCCAGCCACCATCAAGCTATTCGAGAACGATGTACCCCTCAGCAACATCATGCGCGCCTTCAGCATGGGCAACTTCGGAGTAGAGAAAAATAGAAAGCTTGTTCCTACTCGTTGGAGTATCACAGCTGTTGATGACTTACTGGGTAAGCACCTGACAAAGAAGATCAAGGACTATCCGTTAATCAACCACTACGAGGTCTACGAGTCCAACTATATTGGAAACAGGTTCGAGATACTGCTGATGCCTGATGCATGGTGCTATGAAGCCTATGAGGCATGGTATCCCCGCACCCTTTGGAACCCAGACGAGGAAGAAGTAGCCATAGTCACAGACTGGGAGCCATGGAAAGGACGGAGTAAGTATGCCACAATGGGTGGCTGCTACTACAGTGGAAAACTAGCAGTACTAGAAGACTTGGAGGAACGGAAACGCCAAGCCAAGGTATTCATATTCAGAGAAGCCTACCCCGACTATATTCTCCCAGTAGGCGTATGGCAAGTAAGAGAAAACTGCCGAAACGCCATGCGGCAAGAACCACGAAAGTTCGAGACCATGAACGAGGCGCTGGACTACACAATGAGTCGACTCAGCATCCCTTTAAAACGATGGATTGAGGCAGGTCCACTGCTCAAACACACGTTGACCCAGAGAAAATTAACGGACTTTTTCCACTGATCCTATTGCCCTGTTTCATCTAGTGGGTTGGTTATCCGTCCCATGAATAGTATTGTTCCCGTTCTGTCGTCCCTGATAATGAAGAAAAAGGGTCGGTTCACATAGAATGTCGTGGGCGGTGGTGCACTTGATACTGTTACTCCTATGTTTGTAACTGCTGCGGCGACTGTGCCTTCTTCATCAACCTCGATTAGTGCCTTATGGTCTACAAAATCTATGTACAGGTTCTCTGGTCGTACATCCGCGATCTTGCTTAGATTCGCTTCATACGGGTCGAACGCTATGCCCATTCCAAGGTTTGATAACGCGTTATTAAGTCTCTTTTTCCCATACTCAAACTTGAACTTGGGTAAACGAACCTTCATTTTTTGGACATTACGCATCCCATCAATAATCTCATCTAGGCTCTCTGGGGTAAGAGTCTCAGTGAATTCAACGAGTGACGAGTTTGTATCTGGTAGGAACACGTACATTGCCACTTGTTCTCTACCATATGGGAATCTGGCGGCTGCAAAGGTGTCTCCCTTGTAATATTTGAATGTCTCATCCTGAGCCATTGTATCTACTTGTATAGGTACCCCTGGTGATGTGAAGAAGTCTAGTTCCACTGTGTTACTTTTCTTGAACTGATGAGTCCAGTCTGCCTTGAAGTAGATGGCGTTTACAAGAAACATCACGTTATCTGGGCTAAGCGTATCAAGTATTTTGTCTATCTTTTTCTCAGTCTTCTCACTTACCCAGTCATTCAACTCATCAACTGTTGCCTGATTGAAGGGTCTGGCATTATACTCGCTGTTGTAGTGAGTTTCTAGTGTTTCCTTGTACTCCTCATATACTTGAGTGTCAAATGTTTCCTCTACCCATACAGAGTTGGCGATACTCAACTGCACTTGGCTGTCAACACCTGCAAGGCTCAAGAGGAGGTTCTCGTATCCTGTCTCGATCTCCTCAGTGGTGAGGTCATTGTACCCGAGGGTGTTTCTCATCGCCTCCTCAGTGGTGCCATCCGAGCCACTGTAAGCCATAGTCAAGGCAGTGCTGATACTCAACGGCGATATGAAGACATTAGAGTCAGGGGAATCAGCGCATAGCTCATCAAACAGGTCCAACGCGAATCCTGTGTTAGCTATCACTAGTTCAGGGTCTACCTCTGCTGCTATTGTATCTGATTGAGCATACGCCTGTGCCACAAGATAATCCTGTGTGTAATTATATCCATAGTAGCCAGCCGCTATCGCCACTATAACGCCTAGAATGATCAAGAGCTGCCTTTTTTTCATGTTTTACTGTCTGTTTTATTGGCTTATTAAGACACTGGGTGATGCAATCATTACTAAAATATTCCCGGTTTATTCAGTCAATATTTAAATCACATATTGGCTTAATGGTGTAGGTTAGTGAGACCTATGAAACCAACAACCGTAGCAGAAATGCTACATGAAAACGAACGCAAAGTACTCCACGCCCTAGGCAGTGAGGGTACAGCAACCACAGAACAACTAGCCCAACAGACAGGGCTAGGAAGAGACGCCGTGGAGAAGGCGTCAGATTGGGCCGCCACCAAGGGCGTTGTAGTGTTTAATGAAGAGGTCTCACAGTTTTTTGCCCTCACCGACGAGGGAGACGTCTACTCGGAAAACGGCCTACCAGAGAAAAACCTGTTGGACCAACTACAAGCCGGACCAAAACCCCTCGCGGAATTACAGAAGACAGTAGAGGGCATGAACATCGCATTAGCGTGGGTCAGGCGAAACAGATGGGCGAACATAGACAAGGGTGTACTGAGCCTCACAGATG
>JAOZIG010000465.1 GCA_026014515.1 Candidatus Bathyarchaeota archaeon
GATTTGGTGGTGTCCTTGGCATTGATCATGACACCACCAAATCCATTGGTCGGTTGACGGATGAGCAGCGAAATTATGGGTAGAATGAAACGTCGGCAAACGTGGTTCAATGGCCAATCGGAGATGTAGAAAAATCTCTTTCGCCCCTTATCCGCCTTCTCCTTGGGATATGCTTCGTCTTTGCCTTGAGCTTTGACGTAACACGGCTTGAGCTCTTCATCCTCTTTCAACTCCCGTTCAAGCTCCGCTATAGCTTCGAGGAGCAACTTGTCCACGTCGTAGACACCAGGAGAGGTCTCCTTAAAAGCCTCCTCTTTGCGAAGCCCTTGTAGCCTTGCTGATGGACCAATGGATTTGGTGGTGTCCTTGGCGTTGATCATGACATCAACAGGTGACCCACAAAGTGACTCGTAATCAGTCAGAGGTCTTGTGGGTTCCAAATCTAATTCATCAACCATTGACTCGATGACTCGCATTGCAATCTGGAAGTTCCATGTGAAAGGCGGGTTCTTAGCTACATTGAGCCTGGTAACCACCGCACTACCGTAGGTACCATCAGGTTGCTTAACGGCCTTCCCCCCATGAGGGTTACCGTACTCCTTACACCTATCACCAAAGCGATCAAAGAGCGTGGTTTTGTGGACCGTGAACTTCTCTCTGTCACACGACGGAAAGTGACCAATAACTTGGTGATTGTGGTCAGGCCAGGCTTCTGGGTCACTCTTGTGGTACCACCATGCATCGCTCTTGGGGTGAAGTCCTGGGAGAATGGCACCTTCCTCCACCTTTTGTTGCAACACTTTCGGTAGAAGATGTGAATGAACATCGGAGACCAGCCCTTTGGCATTTCCCCATTCAAAAACCTTACGTGCTTCAGCCTTGCAAAGAGGCTCAGCTTGGGAGTACCCTCCTCCCAGCGCGAAGTAGCGCACAAAATGATAACCATATATCGATCCCGTCTTAACCCCAATGAGAGGGGTGCCGCACGAACCGACCTCAGTAGGAACCGAGTAAGAGATGAACCCATCCCGTTGATCGTAACAACTAACGTCCTTGAATGATCCAATGTCCACCCTCTCACCTGGGATCGTGAACTTCTCAGGTAAAGCGTTGAAAATGCCAGCCGACACTGAATGCATACAAGGATTGTAAAGATAGGCGCGATCTCGTTTTTCGTCTGGAACATATAGGTAATCCTTCCTGTACGTGTACTGGAAAGGACGCCCTTGATAATCCATCTCAATAATGTCACCATCAGCTATCGCGTTGGCCTCCTGACTGCTCTTAAGAAAATGATAAGGAAGAACTAACCAGTATTTTGTGAGAACAACAGCAAACATTGACGTCTTCACCCCTCTAGAAACTCTCGCAACTCGGACAGTGTTGGCTGCCGGGGTAGGTTTCAGGTAGGGAGCCTGAGTAGCATGGAAAGGAGGTAGAGGTCTATCCTGAGGGATGGGTTCATCTCTTACTCGGTTCCTACTGAGGTCGGTTGACGGATGAGCAGCGAAATTATGGGTAGAATGA
>JAOZIG010000481.1 GCA_026014515.1 Candidatus Bathyarchaeota archaeon
TTCATCAAAGTCAACCTCATGACCATTAAAATCAGGACCATCGACACAAGCGAATCTTGTGGCTCCTGCCACTGTTACTCTGCATGCTCCGCACATACCAGTTCCATCTACCATGATTGGGAATAGGTTGACCGTTGTTGGTATCTGGAAAGGTCTTGTTTTCTCGCTGATTATTTTCTGCATAGATGTTGAGCCTATTGTGATTACATGGTCTACTTTTTTATCTGAAATATATGGGTCAATAAAACTGAAGAAACTGTGACCCTCAGAACCATCCTCAATCTCGACAAAAATCTCTTCACTAACTGCTTCAAGCTCCTTTACTAAGAACAATTCCTCCTCCCGTCTAGAGGAAATAACAGAAATTATCTTGTTACCCTCCTTTTTCAGAGCCTCAGAAAGGTATAACTGAGCCCCAACAAAGGCTGCGTTACCGATAACGAGTACAGTACCATATTTTTTAATGGGGGCAGTGTTCCCGAGGGGACCAGAAAAGTTGAGAATATTGTCTCCTTCTTTCATTGCACAGAGGTCTTTTGATGAGGCTCCTACTTCTGCAACATATATTCGTACTAGTCCCTCTGTTGGTTCTGCTCCAGCTATCGTGATTGGGAACCTTTCACCGTGTTTATTGGTGCGGATTATTACGAACTGTCCTGGTGTTGCCTTGTGAGCCACTGCTGGCGCATAGACATCCAGCATGTGTATGTGAGGGGTTACTAGTTCTTTCTTTGTGATATTGTACATCTTAGTCATCCTCCGCAGGAACATCTACCTCACCGAAAATCTGTAGTTTATCCCGTTCGATACGCTTCTTCTCAATGATTCGCTCAGTGAATTGATTCATGAAAGCTACGAACTCCCTCGGCATACCGGCGCTATTGAAGATCATCTCCAGTCGATCTGGCTCAACGCCGAGAACTTTGAGTGATTTCTTGGCTAGATTAACCCGGCGTTCAGCTATCAGGTTACCATCAATATAGTGACACTGGTCTTTGAGACATCCAGCAACTACTACGCCGTCTGCTCCTTTCTCAAAAGCCTCGAAAATATGTTTAAAGTCAACACGTCCAGTGCATGGAACCAGTAGTATCCTTGTATTCGTTGGATACTTGAGCCGCATAATGCCCGCTAAGTCAGCAGCCGCGTAGCTACACCAACGACAAGCCATGACTAATACAACTGGTTCATCTAGGTTCTCGTCAGTAACATGTTCAGAGTTCAGTATTCCTTGTATGGCGGGTATCAACTGATAATCCTTGAAGTATTTGAGCTGCATTGCCCCAACAGGACACTCGACACTACATAGTCCACATCCTTTACAGGCAGCATTGTTGACTCTTGGGAAACCTGTTGGACCCCAGTCTATGGCTTGGAATGGACATATACTTGCACAGGCACCGCAGCCGATGCATTTTTCTTGGTTTACCTCGGCAATGATGGCTTCAACTTTCATTCTTTGCTTCCTTAGAGGAATCAACGCATGTGAAGCCGCAGCCATCCCTTGTGTGATACTCTCAGCTA
>JAOZIG010000479.1 GCA_026014515.1 Candidatus Bathyarchaeota archaeon
AAGTGGTGCACTTTAAAGTGCCAAAACTGGTGCATATTAAAATTCCGTTGACATTCTGTTTTGGGCTCATGTTGGGTGAACGTGTCGAACATCTCTCTGGATACCAAGTACTGATTCAACTCCGTGACAAACGCTTCAGGGTGCTGCTTGATATAGCGCCAGAAGTTCACCAGATCACCATTGATGTCGTTATAGACTTCTGTATATCTGCTCTTGGGTCCGGTCTGCCAGTCTTCCTTGTTGGGGCTCTTGCCGAATAGTATCCAGGCAGCACCACCAAAGACCTCACAGTAGATATCATGTTTGGGGATGAGTGGCAGTATCTTCTTTCTCAAGAGACGCTTGCCACCTACCCAGGAGATGATGCTGTTCACGATATCCCCCTGATCTCTTTAGTTGTCTTGGCTTTCGGTTTGGGTGCTTCTGAGTCTTGGTCGATATCTACAAGATCGAAGTTGGCGATGATCACTTCTTTGAACTCACTCTTGCCTTCCTTGCGGTTGATGCCCTTGGTTCGGGTGACATGCCTGATATCATAGCCCTTGTATAGCTTGAGTACTTCCGGGTTATCATCATAACTCAGGATGAAGCGTCCCTTGATGTTCTTCAAGATATCTCTCAAGGCTTCATGACTGAACTGCTTGGAGTTCTCATAGGTATAGCCAAGCATGTAGGGTGGATCGCAGTAAAAGAAGTTACTCTTGGTATCGTACTTCTCAATCACTTTCTCGTAGGAGAGGTTCTCGATGATCACCATGTCCAGACGTTTGTGCAGTTCTTTGATGCGTTCCAAGCGGTTATACATACTGGAAGTGCCACGCTTCTGTGATGTGCCGAAGCTGTCACCTTTGCTTCCGAAGCTTCGTGTGATCAGGAACATGAACCTGGCAGCTCTCTGTATCTCAGTTAAGCCTTCCTGCTTGAGGATATCGCCAAAGAGCTTGCGGCTGGCAACTAACCAGTCCAGTTCTTTGATCAGCTCATCCGGGTGATACTTGACCTGCAGGAAGAGATTCACCAGACGGTAATCGAGATCGTTATAGACTTCCAGATCGCCCCATTTGTCTTTGAAGAGCAGCATCCAGGCAGCACCACCGAAGGGCTCTATGTATCCCAGAATGTCCTTGGGAACGTATTGGGAGATAGTTTTGCGGAGGAGGCGTTTACCTCCGATCCATCCGATCAATGCATCCATTAAACATCTCCTTTAGGGTCTGCCAGGCAGAGGCGCAGATACAGCTCCGGCAGAGTCAGCTTGTCGAAGTCCTCGTTAGTAAAGCCAAGCTTTCTGAGTATCATTTCGAACCTCTCATAGGGGTATTTGCTTCTGTGATCACCGCTAATCCGAAACTCCCGAGCCAACTTCTGAACCTGTCTTTGTTGGCTCTGATATATACGAAAAAAGCGGAGATATGCTCCAATGCATCGAGTGCGTCCATGGTGTCCGGGTCCTGATTGGAGATGATCTTGATAAGCTCTTTATCGGCTTCCGATTCAGAGATGAGTTCAAGCAGTTCCACCTCA
>JAOZIG010000115.1 GCA_026014515.1 Candidatus Bathyarchaeota archaeon
CAATACCCCCCATAAGAAATAGTGATGCGGCAAATACATTTGTCAAAACTCCACCAGATTGTAGGCTAAATGAGGAGAGACTGATCATACTTGTCCTTACCCTATCCTCTGCCACCTTGTTCAATACATAAGTTCCTACCACCGAGAGTACTCCAAGCAGGAGATAGATCAGGGAAAACAGGCCCAAAAACCATAGGATATTTGTACTCATGGAGAGCAGTATTTGGCATATATAGACAAGGATAAAAAGTATGCAATAGATGCCTATTGGGTTCTTATGACGTACTATTTTCTTCCCGATTACCGATCCAAGGATACTGATTGAGAAAATGATGGCTGTCGTCATCCCCAATATCCAAAGCATGGAATCATCCAGGAGCAACGCTTTAAGATACGGTTGCCAATAGCTCTCAAGGGAGGCCAAGAGCATTCCTTGCAAGAGTACACTCGCGCTGTAAAAGACAAGAAAAGGAGAGGAGCGTAAAACAGAAGCGAATAAACGAAACTGTTCCCCATATGTGCTACGCTTTATATCCTGGGCTACCTCTTCCTTGATGGAGAAGGCCACAAGTACCATAGACCCAACCAACAGCACCATACGCACAAGAAGTAGTGGTTGGGTGAGGGAGGGACCTTCTTTGCCAAAGGTAAGCAGCCACCCACCCAATAGGGCCCCTACACTGAGGGAAATTCCTGAATTGATCTCCAAAGCATACACTAGGTCCTCGAGCTTGCCTCCTGCTTTCTGCCCATCCTCAATATATTTCGCATCGAGACTCCCACTTCCAAAAGCTCTTCCCAGACCGGTAAGTAAGAATCCCAAACCAAGCAGGTAAAGGGAGTCAAACAAAATACAAATGGTTCCCACCAAAGAGAAAGCAAGTCCAAGAAGAAAACTTGCTTTCCTTCCCCAGGTATCGGCAAATACACCACTTGGAACCTCGGCCACCATTACAGCTATCGAATACATGACCATGATCACGGCCAAATACTCAAGTGGATATCCCTTGCTTATAATGATCAGGCTCATTGCAGGCAGGGTTACTCCTAGCGCAAGATAGGAAGCAGACAGACTGGCCAGATAGGGGGCAGGATGAAAGGTACTGCTAAGCATGGTAGGCCATCAGCGAGAAGACAAAGGGCTCAGTCCCATCCTCTTTCTTCTCCTTCTCATCTATAAACGCTCTGATAAGCTTATAAAGCTCATCAGCCTCCGATTTACTAAGGTGTACTACCCCGGAAAGCTGGTCTGCTTGGAAATGACCATTTTCATCAGTAAATGATTGCGCCTTCTTGTAAAAGTCATCGTGTATTTGTTTGGTCACCACATCGGAAGCAAGCTTTCTTTTCTCCTCGGCGAGGGAGCTGAAACTTACCGTTACCAAACGCTTTCGATAATAGGTAGCGGTAATACCGTGGATCAATTCAGTGTGATCAACCTCGACTACCTGCAACTCTACCAGACGAGCAACATGGTGTTTTGCACTGGAGGGAGTCATCCCAAGTGCATCGCTGAGCAT
>JAOZIG010000401.1 GCA_026014515.1 Candidatus Bathyarchaeota archaeon
CCTGCCGGTTTTCGATTTAGCCATAATTGAAGCAGTGAGAACTAATAGTAGCTTTCAGAAACAGTAATGAGGGACTGACATGAGTAGTTTTATTGATGTCTCCAAAGTAGACAAGATAACTGTAGGAAAGATGAAATCTTTCGCTATCGAAGGTAAGCACATCCTGGGCGTTAATCACGATATGGGAACATCATGGTAGATGGTCTTGCATTGCTCCCTGATTCATGGGTGTGGTTAATATTCATTGGTATAGGCCTTCTGATGATTCTGCTTGAACTGATTATTGGCGTAGGAACAGGGCTTGACATGGTGTTTCTAGGGTCAGCATTCATCATCGGGGGACTGGTTACATGGCCGTTTCATTCCTGGGTTTTAACATTAATTATCACCCTGGCAATCTGTGTCGCCTATTTAGCTCTAGGAAGAAGGTATGTCCATAGGTGGACGGCAACACGAAAAGAGCTAACCAATATCGATGTCACCATCGGCAAAAAAGGGATTGTTTTACATCGCCTAACCCCCGGTGTTAATGGTCTGGTTAAAGTGGGCAATGAGGAGTGGAGAGCAAGAGCGGAAGAAAGTATCGAAAAAGGTGAAGTGATAGTCGTTACTGCTATCAATGGGGTTACTCTGAATGTCGAAAAACATCAAGGAGGAAAGTAATGAACATAGGACTAATAATTTTCCTGGCGATTCTGGCAGTGGTCATCCTTATTACTCTGGCTAAGTCGATTACCATCATACATCAGGCTGAAAAGGGAATCATAGAAAGATTCGGCAGATATAAAGAAACCCTGGACCCGGGACTCAGGGTATTGGTACCTTTTATAGATTCGCTGAGAGCTAGAGTCGACATGCGCGAAACCGTCCTTGATGTTGAGCCTCAGGCAGTCATCACCAAGGACAATGTTGGGATAACCGTGGATGCAGTCGTTTACTACTACGTGACAGACGCTAAGGCTGTCCGATATGAAGTCGCCAATTTCTTTGTTGCTCTGAGCAAGCTGGCACAGACGAATCTAAGAAACCTTGTCGGTGACATGAGCCTTGATGAAACACTAGGCTCAAGAGAACGTATCAATTCATCCCTCAGGACAACCCTTGATGAAGCCACTGACAAATGGGGAGTAAAGGTAACCAGGGTGGAGGTTAAGGAAATACTACCACCCAAGGACATTACCGAGTCTATGAGCAAGCAAATGAAAGCGGAGAGAGAAAAGCGGGCGACCATTTTGGATGCGGAGGCCTATCGGCAGAAACAGATACTGCAAGCAGAGGGCGATAAGCAGAATGCGATATTGGTGGCAGAGGGCGATAAGCAGGCAGCAATATTGAGGGCTGAAGGCGAAGCCAAGGCGATTGAAAATGTCTCCAACGCCGCCAGTGAGTACTTCGTGGGTAATGCTCAACTTCTGAAACAACTCGAAGTCACCCAAGCTTCCTTGCAGAAAAATACAAAGCTTGTCATATCTGACCAGTCAAGGCTGATTAATGTTTTAGGGCTTGCGGAAGCACT
>JAOZIG010000069.1 GCA_026014515.1 Candidatus Bathyarchaeota archaeon
AACCACCCGGTGTGGTTTAAGGAGTCCTGCTTTGCCATTATACATTTCAAATTTGTGGTCAGTGCCGTCTTTGTAGGTCGCAGTGTATATTTCACCGATAGGGTTGCGCTTCATATCTCGCTGGGTATGGGTTAACATCGTCTGGATTCGGGAAACGTTGGATTGAAGTTGTGTGATATCGGCCGGAACCGTGTTGACGGTATTCATTTGTGTCTGTAGATTGTGTATTTCTTGTTGGACTTCCGATATCGTCCGATCTGTAGCTGATTTGTATGTGGCTAGATCCTTAGCGATATCACGGTCAATTCTTGCACTAGTAGACAGCGTTTCAACCCTGAATTCCAAGGTAGTGAGGGTACTCTTTATCTTCTCGACCTCTCCCAGGGATTCAACTGTTTTAGGGTTAAGTATACCATCAAGTTCGTACCCCGATATTTTTGTTCCGACACAGTCGATCAGCATCTTGAGTTCTTCAACGTCATCGGCAAGGTTCTTGTAGGCGTTGGTTAAGGTCTCGATTTCTTCTCGTGTGACCTCACCCTTATCGGCACCGGACAATTCACCGGTTGGATACAGAGTTTCATCAACGAGAGACCTCAAGAATTCGGCAACACTCAGGCCGCGTTCTTCGCATACTCTTTCGAGTTCTTGAACCATATCTTCCGGTAAACGGAAGCCGATTACTTTACTACCCATAAGGTGCCTCCTGCTAGGTATTTGTAAGATGTTAACAATAAATGTTAACCTTGTCAATATAACAGCTTGACGTGTCCCCCTTAGACGATACCAGTTATAATCTCGCAAAAGGGGAATACATGGCCAAAAAGGGATACCCACCGGGACAGATCATAAGTAAGATGCGCGAAGCAAAATTACAGTTGTAGTAGGAAGCTACCATTGTGATTGTCAGAAGGCAATAGGAGTTAGCAGCCATACCTATATCGCTGGTGTAAGGAATACGGTGGACTGAGAGTAGATCAAGCAAAGAAAACCAAGTGTTTGGAGAAAAAACGTCCGATTAGAAAAGCTGCGGAGGGATACTTCTAAACCTGTCGCGGAGGTGTTGACTGGTAGCAAAGCTGCAGGATAAGTTCGGTGTTTCGGAGAGACGGGTTTACAAGGTGCTTGAGCAATCCAAATCTACCCAGTGTCGCTATGATACCATCTTGGGATAGAAAAACAGCTTACTGAAGATATTATCGCAATAGCTGCGAAATATGGTAGATATGGTTACAGAAGGTTGATAGCTATATTGAATAATGAGTATGGCTGGTAGGTAAACCACAAGAGGGGGAGAGAATCTGGAGAAAAGAAGGACTAAAAGTGCCTAAAAAGCAACCCGAACCAGGCGAGTATATACTCTAAGTATCTACGCTTGTAGGGGTAACAAATATGGTACATATGATGGCCTCATGGATTATAAGATAATTTCAGGATAGAACAGATGAACTAGACTTCGCGAATAAGACAGGGATCATTAAAACAGTGGCAGTGGATAGATTTGAAC
>JAOZIG010000210.1:0-1660 GCA_026014515.1 Candidatus Bathyarchaeota archaeon
GGTGGGGGATTTCAGAAACCCGGCTCTAGTAGAAGTATTTGATGGCGTTCACATCTACAATGAGTTAGATCCAATCCTTCACGCTGAGATCACATCTTGGATAGCCTCACAGAACACGATACTACCCGACACAATACAATCATTCAATGAGCAATCCAGAAACGGGTACATCCTCTGCGATGACAGACTCACGGTTGGAACTGTCTCACCTGGCTACGATGACACAAAGCTCAGAGAAAATGGTACCATAATCCCTAGAAATGGAAACGAAACCTACCAAAGATACTGGGCTAATATCCAAGGCTCTGAGCTTGACTGGGTAATCATCACAAGCTGGAACGAGTGGCATGAAGCCACAGAGATAGAGCCCAGCATAGAAAACGGGTATGATGCATTACGCGAAACAAGAAACCAGTTAAAGAAATTTATGAGGGATTAGCGGTGGTCGTGGGGGCTATCATGGGTCTTTATAGGATGAATTACTAGCTTCCCGTCATCGATGCTATATCCTCGTAGTCCATCATACTCGATGTCATTGCCCTCAAGAATCTCCAGCGCCTTATCCTCCAAGCCTTTCGGAGCATAAACAAACAATTTCTTGAACTTACGACCAACGCTAGCTGAATCACTAAGGAACTGCCAAAGCTTGGCTCGTTCAGGGGTGATGTCTTCTTGGGCTTCAACCATACCGAGCTCTTGTACTCCGCCATCACAGTTCAGAATCACTATGCTTGGGTAAACTACCTCTCCCCATGGAGCCAGTAACCCAAACTTTCTTTCACCATCGTTTACTATGGTCTTGTAACATGGTGGCCAACTGTCTTCAGGCTGGTCTACGAATGGAAACCTTGTCGCCGCGATTATGTGAGCGATCCTGTATCTTTGCCTTACTGGGTCAATCATTTTAGGCCAATCCTATCTTTGGTGCTACTTCCTGCATTGCCTTGATGGCGATGGTGGCGAACTCGCTGAATGTTAATCCAATGTCCTCACACATCATTATGTTCTCACGGCTAACTTGACGAGCAAAGGACTTGTCCTTCATGCGTTTATTGATGCTTTTCGCCTTCATACCCTCCATTAAGTTTGGGCGAACCAAGGCGTTAGCCACGATCATACCTGAGATAGCGTCAGCGGCGAGCAAGGCGATATCAAACCGGGTCTCAGCAATATTACCTGTGAGAGGATTATGTCTTAGAATAGCGTTTACTGCGTCCTCTGGGAGCAAGTCCTTTACCATCTCAGCTGATTTTGCTCCGTGTAGGGCGAAGTCTTCTCCAAAGTTCTCATAGTCAACGTCGTGAAGGATGCCTGTTGCCTCCCATAGTTGTGGGTCTTCTCCATAGTGTTCTGCGAGTCCCTTCATGATGGCTCCCACAGCCACCATATGATTTACTAGGTTCTCGTTTTTCACATGCTTGTTTACAAGTGCCAGTGATTCTTCTCGGGTGATCATAGGGGTATCTGTGAATTGGCGTGGTATAAAATTATGTAAGACTCACTTTAAATAGCGGTGAAATGGGTACAGTGTTATTCATCGGTGAAGCAAATGCAAGAATCCAAACAGAAGAGCTACAAGGACATACTAAGCTACGGGTTAATCGTCATGGCTGTAACCCACAGCCTAGCCCACGCCTTCCAGAACATGCACACAACGCTG
>JAOZIG010000210.1:1670-11317 GCA_026014515.1 Candidatus Bathyarchaeota archaeon
ATCCAGACCTAGTAGTAGAGTTTGCCTTAACCAACCAGCAAGTAGGACTCATATCAAGCATACCAAGTCTAATCTCAGCCATACTCAGCATACCAATGGGGCTACTGAGTGACAAGATCGGCGCAAAAAAGATGATAATTCTCAGTATTCTCGTAGCCTCAACAGGTGCCTTGATCGCTGGATTTGCGCAGAACCCCTTGATGCTGATTATCGCCGTAAGTCTACTCTACCTAAACACCACAATCTATCACCCAGCTAGCTACAGCTTCACCACATTTCTTTTCGAGCCAAGAGACAGACCAAAAGCACTTGGTGTTCAAGGAGCAGGTGGAACTCTTGGAATGGCCCTTGGACCCATCAGCATCTCTATCCTTGTCGGTTTACTCGGATTAGGCTGGAGGAAAGCATACCTCGCGTGGATAATCCCACTAGCATTAGGCATCGTGAGTGTCTGGTACATCAAATACATCCCCACATCAGATGACGAGGACAATACCTCAAAAGAGGCAGGGGTAACAGGCGCATCCACTATATGGACAAGAAGCCAAGTCATGTTCCTCACCTACAATGGGCTACGAAACATGGCCGCATACATGACCACTACATTCCTGAGCCTATGGCTTGTGAACTCAAGAGGCATGGACGTAACCCGAGCGGGACTCATATTTGGCGCAAGCAGCCTGATGGGTATCGTGGCTTCTCCATGGGGGGGCATACTCGCCTCAAAATATGGTGAGAAAAGATGGACCACCATCACCGCTGTAATCAGCTACACAAGCTTCGCCCTAGCCTTCCTAATCCCGGGAAACCTAGCATTCACGATATTCTACCTCGGATACGGGTTCTTCAACCTATTCAGCATGGCGGCAAACAGCGCCATCACGGCAAAACTCAGTCCAAGCAAACAAAGAGGACTCGGATTTGCGCTATATTTCTTACCGGGAAGCATCATGGGTGCTGTTGGTCCGATGGTCGCGGCCTATATCGCTGACAGCTTAGGGATATACTCTGTATTCTTGGCGAGTATCGGTGTATTCGCTCTGGGTTGGACTGTATTTACAATCGGCGTAAAAGTCGATTAAAACAACAAAGCCCCCAAATGGGGGAGATAGTTTTCTTAGATTAGGTATGGCCAGAGCAGATAAGCCATAATTATAGTCAAGATAGCTCCGGATATATCCAACAGGATACCCGCTTTGATCATTTCAGGCATCGAGACCTTCCCAGTACTGTATGCTATCGCGTTTGGTGGTGTACCAACTGGAAGCATAAAGTCCAAGCTTGTACTGATGCCAACGGCTACTGCTAGGATGACAGGGCTGAAACCGATCTTCTGACCGAGACCTATCGCAATTGGTAGGAATATACCTGCGCTGGCTGTGTTGCTTGCAATGATGCTGATGCCTAGACCTGATACGACTACTATGATTATTGCTAGTAGTGGTGAGCCTCCTGATGTGAGGCCCATCAACCAGTCGCTGATAACATTGACAAGTCCAGTGACCTCTAGTGCTGCACCGAGGCTCAAACCCCCGCCAATGAGCAATAGTGTTGACCATTTTCCGTTCTTAATATCCTGTTCCTCGATGAGATCAGTGAAATAAAGCAAAATCAGGACCGTGGCAGCGACCATGCTGCTGCTATAACCGTGTCCACTCCACCCGATCACGTTTGCGATAGGGTCAGGTAGTTTTCCTGTAAGCCAAGCAAGCACCGCGAACGTGAATACTCCAAGAGTTAGTTTCTGTTTGTTTGATAACTCGCTTGGGGGACGCTCGATGGGTGGTATCTCCTTAACGTCTGTAGGGAATATCATGAACAATACTACCCAGATTACCAGTATCTGGAGAACCGCGATAGGGGCTCCGTAAACCATCCAGCCGAGGAAGCTGATATCATAACCCACAGTGGTCTTGAGGCTTGCAGCCGCCATAGCGCAGGTTGTTGTTCCGACAAGAGTGCTTAGTCCGCCTGCTGTCGCGCTGTAAGCTATGGCTAGTACCATTATTTTACTGAAGTTGCCCTGCTTATCTTTTACTTGGTCTGTGATTTTTAGGGCCATTGTGATGAGTAGAGCCGCTGATGCGCTGTTGCTTATCCACATGCTCAGGAAGCCTGTGGCGAACATGACGGCGAGTACAATGCCTTTGGCGCCTGCCTTGACCTTTGATAGTATTAGGTATGCGAAGTATTCGTCTAGATCATATTTTTCGACTGCCACTGCAAGCATAAAGCCACCTAGTAGCAGCATTACTGTGGTGTCAAAGAAGGGAACTAATGCAGCTTTGAATCCTTGAATCCCGAAAAAGGCTTGTAGTAACGGGATGAGTATGGCTGTCGCGGCTAGTGGTACTGCTTCAGTTACCCAGAGACCGCTGGCGTATACCAGTACCACCATGGCGTATCTTTGTTCAATGGTGAGGAAACTTGATGTCTGTGTGAAAGCGATAACCGCAAGTAGTGTTACCGCAGCTAGTGTAATTATTCGTTTTTTATCCATTTAGGGTCACAGCTGCTTGAATGAGATAATATCCAGTTTCTCTTCTTCCGTCAACTCATCCAGCACCTTTTTGAGTTGGAACTTGTTCTCCAAGTCAACCATCGTGTACATGACGGCTAGGCTTGGGTACCTTCTCTCGCTAGCTACAAGGAATGGAGGTATTGCAACAGTTGTTACGAAGTCTGCTGTGAATTTCTGTTCCTTGAGTTTTGAAGCGAATTTTGCTAGGACGTTGTTCTCGATTATGTCGCCCCTAATAATAATCTCGACTGTAATCTGTTTTGCCAACTTTATTCACCTTTCTTGGAATCATGGTTCTTACATGGTTCAAGATAAAAACTATTGCGCTTTTTCACCCTGTTTATGTCATTTTTTGCTACAGTTATGACTATAAACTATGCTTACCATGAAACAAATATGAGCCCATTCAAACTTCCCAAGATGAACAGTAGCGAGATAGATGATCTTGTATCAAAACAGAATATGTGCAGGATAGCCTTCAACGGAGACGATTATCCATACCTAGCTCCATTCAGATATGTCAGAGTAGATGGTACCCTGTATTTCCACTTCACTGATTACGGTAAGAAGATGAGACTCATCGAACAAGATGACAGAGCATGTGTCCAGATTGAAACCTATCAACCTGATCTGAGTCAATACAACTTCATCTCATATCGGGGGCACCTGAAAAAAGTCGAAAACGATAAAGAACGAGAAAAAGCCATCAAGTTATTCAGGGAAACAGGAAAAAACAGCATCTCAACGAATTTCCTCGCTGCCCATGGCTTCAATCCTGAAGATGGCTGGGATGCATTCGATGGTGATGACTTGGTGATCATTAAACTGGTTGATATTGTGGAAAATGTGGGGCTAAAATCCCCTGATTAGGACTCTGCCTTGTAGAGAATCTCGCCATTTACTAGAGTCATGTGGCATTTATGGTCTCTAATCTCCTCGATGGGTGCCTCTGATAGGTCGCCATCGAAGACAGTGATATCCGCATACTTGCCTTTCTCTATACTGCCGATCTTCTCTTCTTGGAACCCAGCGTACGCAGAGTTCAACGTATAACACATGACAGCCTCTTCTAATGTGATCCTGTTATCACGTATTGGGTGATTTACTGCGCTCCAGACACCATAAATTGGGTTGAAAGGCATTCCATCACTACCGAAAGCCAGCTTAATACCTTCATCTAGCATAGCCCGGTACTGGTTGCTCAAACGTTCTCGCTTGTCACCTAAACGTTGATTGTACATGCTTCCTGGACCACTCCATTCCCCGATGAAGTTTGGCTGCATGTCAGGAATGATCTCTAGCTGTTTGATGCGTTCAATTTGTTGTGCACTTGTAAGCTCACAGTGTTCTATCCTGTGCCTGTGGTTTTTCCTTGGTTGGCGCCTCAGTGCCTCCTGTATCGAGTCCAGTACGTATTCTACTGCTAGGTCACCTATCGCGTGGGTTGCTGTCTGCAGACCAGCCATGTGTGCTTTCGCGATGTTTTCTGTTAGTACCTCTGGCTTCAGCAAGACAAGTCCTGATGTGTTTGGCTCGTCCTCGTATGGCTCGAATAGTGCTGCTGTTCTTGCTCCTAGGCTTCCGTCCATTAACTGTTTTACTGGTCCAATCTGAACAAGTTCTTCGCAGCATTCAGTCTCTGTTCCTTGATTGACAACGGATTCAACGGCGGCTACTCCCGGCATCACGTTTGCTCTTACCTTGAGTTTACCAAGCTTCTCCGCTTCACGGTATGCTCCTATCTCTAAGGTTCCTAGACCTGCATCATGTACGCCTGTACATCCTAGACTCAAGGCATGATTACTTGCGATTTCAAGGCTCTCAACCATTGTCTCTGGACTAGCTTGTGGAACGTATGGCGCAACAAGGTGTCTACAGTCACGAAGGATACCCGTGTTTTCACCGAAATCATCCTTGTCTACATGACCGCCCTCAGTATCCTGAGTGTCTCTTGTTATACCCGCAGCCTCCATAGCCGCCGTGTTGATGCTTACAAGGTGTCCGCATACCCTGCTCAACATGACTGGGTTATTTGGTGCGATTGGGTCGAGGTCGTCTGCTGTGAGGTACCTGTTTTCGGGCCACTTAGACTCGTCCCATCCTAGTCCAACGATCCATGTACCGGGGGCTGCCTCCTCGGCGTGTTTCTTCACCTGTTTCAACGCCTCCTCCAGTGACTTTGTCTCGTGGAGTAGTACCATGGTTTTCATGGCTACTCCCATCCAGAGGAAGTGGCAGTGGCTGTCGATCAGTCCGGGCATTATTGTTTTGCCAGTGATGTCGATTACCTCGGCGTCCGGTGGTATTTCTACTTGGTCGCGCTTGCCCACTTCCACGATGTACTCTTGATTTAGTATTACTACGCTGTCTTTGATTGGTGGGGCGCCTGTTCCGTCTATGAGGGTGCCTCCTACCAGTACCCGTGGGCAAGTTTCTGTGTTCATTTTGAACACGGTCTTTCCGCTGAAGTACAATATAAACCTATCATTTATCCGTAGTTTGGCTACGATTATGTCTGTTTTTATACTGTTTATTTGAAGTATTCGTAGTTAATATCTGTGTTTTCCTTACTTCATCTTGTTCTAGACTATGGAAAGCAGCTTCAACACGTTCCACTCTATGTTTTCAGTAGTAACAAAAACGAGTGTACTAAAGCGCCTTCTGTATTAACAAGATGGCTATCGCTAACATTACTAGGGCGAATGGGAAAATGTACCAGATCCCGGATATGTCTATTATTCTAGCCGAGACGAGAGGTGAGAACGCGCTCATCAAGCTACTGCTGAAAAAGTACATTGTGTAGCCCTTGTTTCGTTTGCTTTGGGATGTAAATCTGGCTACAAGTGACATTACTGGCGCAGTGGAGCCAGAGTTAAACAAGCTGTACATTATGAAGAAAACCACCAATAGTCCAACAGAGGGAGACAATGAGACCGCTAATAATGATATTATTGCTCCTACCCACGCTACAGTGATCCAACGTTTTTCCCCTATCTTGTCGCTCATTAATCCCCCCAAGGCGACTCCAAGAATGGCAATCGCGTTACTGACTCCAAAGAGGATGCTTGAGAGTGAGCTTGAGAGTCCTTTTTCAGCTGTTAGATATGTGGTGATAAACGTGGATACTCCTTGAAGCCCAATTGATCTGACTCCTAGGGCTGAAAGCGTCAAGATAAAACCAATAGTGAGATAATCGGGTAGCCTTCCTTTGGGGGTTTCATCTGTTACCTCTTCTATTGTTTCTTGTTTCTGGGTAGGCATTCTGGTGGTTGCGATTGGTATCATTGATAACAAGATTGGCACAGCCAGTATCAGATACGCTAGACGCCAGTCATAGCTTCGCATCAGTAAACCTAGGAAAATGGGGCCAAGTGCTACGCCCAGTGATACTATGGATACATGGAAACCTACTGTTTTTCCTCTGTCCACGTTGCATTCGTCGCATGATTCGCTTACTATGCTTAGTGCTGGTGGGCAGAATAGTCTACTTGCGAAATATAGTAGGAATAAATCAGCCATTAACATGTTGAAGCTGTTTGTCCTGCTCACAATGATGGATGATGCGCTTATCATTACTAGGCTCGCCATCATCACAGGCTTATCTCCAAATCGGTCTACTAGGAATCCACTGCTTAGGCTTCCAATCATGCTTGCTATGATGAAGACCGTGGAGAGCATTCCCGCTTGGATGGTGGTTAATCCGAACTCGCTTGTGAAGACAGGGATCAATGCAAGGTTCAGCATATCATAGACATGCGTGAACATGTGACTCAAGCTGATTACGTTAAAACGTCTGTTACGAGTTATCTTTGTATAAAATGATAGATCAATATTTTTAGAGGTTTTTTGCACTTTTGCCTAAACCTGATTTAAAGGGCGTAATATAAATCGTGTTTATTATGTTTCAACGATTTCCTACTCTGTGTGATGCGTAACTTGGTGAATTGGATTAGGTTTATTTACGAGATATCTATATTGGTGGTGGGCTCGTGGTCTAGCTAGGATATGATTTGGGTTTGCGGAACCTGAGACCGTGGGTTCGAATCCCACCGAGCCCGCCAATCCATTTTCAATATATTATTGATTTATCGAGTGAAATACGCCTAAATTTGAACGAGAATTGATTATTTCTTTTTTTCAGAAATTGTTGTTTTGGCGTAAAATTGATTATAGTGTATATTGATGATAGGTTTTTAAATAGTATTTCCTTATGTTGGTGTAGTGTTTTATAATTGAAGGGAAAAATTAAAAAATATTTATCATACCGAGGATTCGGTTTTATCGAGATAGAAGACCGTGAAGATGATCTTTTCTTCCATATATCCAACTATCCAAAAACAGCATTACCCGCAACGGGACAAGACGTAGAGTTTGAGCTAATCGAGACCGCGAAAGGCAAAGAAGCCAAGAATATCCAGATAATAGAGAAAACAGCAGAAATATTCAACGTAACAGAAGAGGAGCCAATCAAAGATGAACCAGAGCCAGAAGAGGTATTTGAACCAGAATCTATTGTTGAGGAAGTTGATGACTTGGATACCCTCAAAGGAATTGGACCAACTTATCAGAAGCTACTCCGAGCAGCTGGAATAAGCTCCAAGGTGAAACTGGTTGCGCAGACACCAGAGGTGCTATACGAGAAGCTCATGAAAGCTAACGAGGAGAAGGGGATTACGAAGCGTCCTCCTACTCTTGCTAATGTTGGGGCTTGGATTAGCCTAGTTCAATAAAATTTCTTTTTTCTATAATATTTTATACTTTTAGCTATGATTTTTTGGTATGTCTGTCTTTGTTTGTCCAGTCTGTGGGGCTGAACATGGTCAGGAGTATGCTTTTTGTCCTGAATGCGGTTGTAGCCTGTCTGATATTGATGCTGTAACAGTAACCGCAAACCCTGATACTCCGGGTGTATCTGTTGCTGCATCGTTGAAGAATCAGGTTCAGACGATTGGGCAGAAGGCTCACAAGGGAATATCCACAGTATCAAACTCGATATCAGATAGAGCAAGAATGGTATCTGCTCGTGCATCAAACATCGCTGTACAGGAAAAGGTTACGGAGTCTATGAGTAGCTTGGTGAACCTGATGCTTAATGTCTCAAAGGATATTACAAAACAAGTTCCAAAAGAGATGATCAGCGCCATCGATTTAGAGGCAGAGGTAAATTTTGTGGCTTTCTCCATTGGGGTTTCTATTGATTTAGCCGAATTGAATAAGGTTAAACCCGGTGTGGAGATCGCTGAGCCTGAGGCTTAGATTTTCTCTAGGAAGAGCTCTTCTAGGAATGTGTATGAGGTTATGTGTTCAAGTCCTCGTTCCTTGATGCGTTCTAGGAATAATCGTTTTAGACTGTTTATTGGCTGGTTTTCTTCTTTGATTTTAATTAACACGAGATCAGATGCAATGAATTTATCGAGATACTCATCGATCTTTTCAGTCATCTCCGGCATCATCAGTAATCCTCGTACAGTTAAACAAAATATCTCCCGTGTTTGGCTCTATAAATGCTAGCCTTTTAGACGCGTTAAACGCATGATATAGACCCCAGAAACCAGTTGCTTCGATGATGTTTCCCTTATCCGCCTCAAACCGGGTTATTATTCTTGAATCCTCTCCAATAATCAATTTATATACCATTGGTAGGTTCCTGTGCTCGGTGTCAAAGACTAGGGTTTCCCCGGCTTCGACTAGTCTTGGGAGTATGCTTTCTACTCGGTTGTTACCAGATGTGGCTGTGAGGGGGATTGTCTTTCGATTAGGAGTTAGCTCGTTGTTCTCTTTGTATATGTCCAGATTGCCTGTCTCGATTTTTACCTTGTAGCTGTATTCTTTTGCTGGTTTTTCTTGTCTCCAGCCTTTGATGGATTCCCCCAACATCTTCAACGGGTTCTCAGAGTTCTCAGGAATATACTCATTCAGAATGCCTACGAGGTTATCCAGTTGTTTTCTCGCCGTGGAAAATAGCGTTTCTTCTGAGACTAGTTGAATATTGTACTGGCTTGCGAGGTTATCCAGCATGCCTTTTTGATGAGGCGGTATATTTTCCGCTTCAACCAGTAGGCACCATGGCTTTGTAATATAGTCCGCTGAGGCCCAGTATAGACTCATTATGGATTGGAATGCTAAGCCTGGGTCTTTTTCATTGATATAGGCGATGATGGGCTCGTTTTCCCTGAATCCCCATGCATAAGTGGTTCCATGGAACTCGGTTCTTGTTAATCCGTTTTCTTGTAGATATTGTTCTAGTTCCTCTATGGGGTTAGGCATGGTGTGAATTACTGTGCCTGTGTTTATTGGTTTACCGGAAATATCTTTGGATGTTTTCCGTGAATCCAGTGTTTCGTGTCAATGAGATCAACAGGAAACCCAGCAATATCATCTCGAAGAAAGCCTTTACAATGATCTGTATTGCCACGAGTGTAGCTATCCCGACTGGGAGACCAGAAACTACAGGCAACAGGTATCTGAATAATACAAATGTTAGCAAGGCTTCCGGGATGTACGCCACTGCAGTCAGTGTAGAGGTTTTGATGAATGAATCTGCATCATATTTTTTGAATAGATAACCAGCTGTTATGCCCGTCAATGCTTTTCCCAGAGGCAAGCCGATTCCCGTTACGATGTTTCCCTTACTGAAGCCGAACTCGAAGGCAGCAACGAGTCCTCCTACTGCGCCTGTTATTCCGCCTATTACTGGTCCTCCGAATAATGCTGCTATGAAGGTGGTTAGGTGGCTGATGTCCAGTGCTAGACTTACCTGTATTGGTCCCAGTGGTATGTTAGGTGCGAAAGCTCCTACTTGTGTTGTGATCATGGATAGTATGTTTCCGAGGGCTGCCATTATGGCTATGAATGTGATGTTTTTGGTGGTTAGTTTCGCCATTTCACTTGAAGAATATTTTAACCAATATACGGGTTGTTACTCAATCATTGGTATTGTTGCATCGGTTGATAAGGTTTTCAAGAACCTGTATCGTCTTTTCAACTTCACTGGTCTTCACCAGTATATGGTCTCTGAGGTATGTCGAGATTGCATAGATGCTGATTCCTTCATCAGCTAGTATCGCTGAGACCACGGATAGAAAACCCACCAGACTCAAGTCCAGCACAATATCAAACGTGATAA
>JAOZIG010000528.1 GCA_026014515.1 Candidatus Bathyarchaeota archaeon
TCAGCGATAAATGGACCATTTTTGATGATGTAGAGGTCAACGGGCATAATTACCTGGAAATTATGTTGATAGGTGCAGTTCTCGGGTAACGTATAGTTATCTGAAGATGTCCATGGGTTACCCGGTGGTAGCAGTGGGTCGTCGTCGCTGTGGGGTATAAGTACACCTAGGTCTGGGTCAAGTTCATCATAGGATACAAAGTATGTGCCGTTGTTGAGTTCAGTAAAGTTATAGAACCCACTGGCGTCAGTCACCACAGTCTTTTCCAGCACAGGTGAACTGGGATCAGTTGAGTTATAGAGCATCACAGAAACATCAGGCACAGGCAAGCTACCGCCACAGGTCACGTTGGTGATGTAACCAAGTATAACGCATTTCTCTGAGACAGAGATGAATGCTCTTCCTGTGGGTCTGTAAAAGTTGTCGAAGGGGTCTTGTCCTTCCGCTACCGCCGTGTTGATGTAGTCCTCACCCGGGATATCAGTGGGATATGCACAGAACTTGAGTGTCACGTTCTCGCCGGGTAGCATTAACTCGTTAAACGCCCATTCTAACAGGTTTCCTGTGATAACTGGGTCCTCGTATGTGGTTGATCCATCCGCGTGGGTGATCACTGATGTCCCCGGACAATACGTGAAACCAGTGGGCAGTGTATCATTGATCTCGTTAAACTGGATGGCGAAATCATTGTCACCCGCCGAGACCACGATGGTAAAGTTCACTATTCCCGCTGTTGAGACGGTCCGAGGGACCGCTGTCTTCTCTAGGTCCAGTACGATGTTTGCGGGTATTATGTTCAAGGGGATAATGGTGTATCCCCAGTCATATCCCGCTGTAGTTAAGCCCGCTACAGGGGCAGTGCTGGACTCACCGTACACAACCGTGAACGGGAAATCCGAGAAAAGCTCTGTACCGGTATTGTCTAGGTCGCCGTCGTAGAAGCCGTGGGACTCGTGTTTGTTCAGTGTGACGAAATCATCTATGGCTCCATCCTGATTATAGTCTACGAATACCGTGGTGCCACTGTAGATACCCATGACCCAGAGCTGCATATCCGAGTTAGATGTACGCCCACTGGGCGCATATGGGATAAAGTACTCGAAGATCAACGCGCTGCTGTCAAGCGCTGTGTATCCCCAGTCCCTGTCACCGCTCCCAGCGTCAACAGTGATCAATACGATGATCTGTTCACCGGGATCAGCGCTGATATGAACCGGAAAAGTGCCGTCTGTGAGATAACTAGCATCGGTCTCACCCCCGTTGAGAGGTTTACCATTCCAACCAGCTACCACGCCGCTAAATGTCTCTATGGTTACGCTGGCGTCTGTTATAGCGTGGATATGGTACCGTACATCCATGGCTGTTGAGCCTGATGGGAATAAAGGTATCCAGTAATCGTTGCCTGTGAACCTGTAATCTGGTAGGGTAAAGTATCTAATGTCAAAGACCTCGCCACCGCTGGCGATCACACCCACCTGAATCTTGTTGTTAGCGCGGATA
>JAOZIG010000471.1 GCA_026014515.1 Candidatus Bathyarchaeota archaeon
GGCAGATAGGTTTCCAGCCCCGGCATTCCATTTGGTGCCTCAAAAATATCCTCTAACCCTGCTTCTTTTCTATCCTTGCCATATGGTGCGTGGTCAGTGGCAATAGTATCTATCCAGCCTTCTTGGAGAAGCCTTCTAATTTCTGCTTTGTCCGCTTTGGTACGTGGCGGTGGAGCAAACTTATTCCAAGGACCATTCTGTTTCACATCATCCTCAGTTAAGTACAGATACTGCGTACATGTCTCCACATAGGTATCAGCGCCCCTCATCCTCGCCTCAGCGTTATACCAGACCGTCTCAGGAACAGCCGTATGCACAATCATACCCCTGCAGTGGGTTGCCTCAAGATAGTCAATCATTCGTTTACCTGCCTCAACCTCGGCAATCCTTGGACGCCACTCAATATGAGCCCCGAAATCCTTACGACCAGCCTCTCTGAGACGCTTCAGGTTATCCCTTAGAATACTATCATTCTCTGCGTGGATCAAAGCCAAACCACCATACGAGGCAATCTCCTTGAAACGCTCAATGATCTCCCCATCAAAAGTCTGAGGCCACTTTGGACCAGCTCTACTGATGAAGAACTTGGCACCAGTAGAACCAAGCTCATGCATCTTGGTTAATTCACCCGGGTATCCACTAGCACAACCAGCGTGAATACAGAAATCCACGTAGCTGCTTTCCTCCATGGTCTTGCGTTTGAGTTTGAACTCATCAGCGTTAAAGCATCCAAACTGAGTGCCGGGCATCTCAAGCATGGTGGTTACTCCGCCTTTAGCTGCTGCCTTCATGCCCGTTGCTGGTGTTTCCGGTGGTAGGAACGTATGTGCGTGTCCATCGAGAAGCCCCGGTAATACATAGCCGCCTTTTGCATCAATCACCATGTCCGCTGATGGGAGATGAATATCCCTTGCTACAGAGACGATTTTACCGTCTTTTACCGCGACACCCGCCTCTGTTATGCCTCTTGGAGATACTAGTCGTGCATTCTTGATGACCATGTCCACACTCATTTCACTCAACGCCCAGAAGTATGCCACCACGTATAAAACAACAAGGGTCAGACATTATTGAAGTATTTTTAAGCTAGTCCACGTTTCGGTGAGTATCACAGGGATGGCTATGGAGTACGCGATACAAGCCGAGAACCTAACAAAGACCTTTGGCACAGTTGAAGCCCTACGAGGAGCCAGCTTCAACGTCAAGGAAAACGAGATATTTGGACTCATCGGGCACAACGGAGCTGGTAAAACCACTTCCCTCAGAATACTCAGCACATTGATCAGCCCCACAAAGGGCTCAGCCAAGATATTCGGCTACGATGTTGTAAAACAACCTGAAAAAGTCCGCGAGATACTCAGCTATCTACCCGAAGAAGCCGGAGCATACCAGCAACTCAATGGCATAGAGTTCCTTGAGTTCATGGCAGGCTTCTACGCTAACAACAAGCATGATATGGACGCCATCGTTGAACAGGGTAAACTCATCAGTGACCTCGGAGACCGATTAAACGATAGGGTGAAAGGCTACAGCAAAGGCATGCTAAGACGACTGTTGATCGCCCGGGCTTTGATGATGAAACCCAAACTAGCCATCCTAGACGAGCCCACCAGCGGATTGGATGTAATCCAGAGCGTCAACGTCAGAAACATGATCAAAAACTATGCAGACCAAGAAGGGGTCAGCATACTTCTCAGCAGCCACAACATGCTTGAAGTAGAGTACCTCTGCCACAAGGTAGCACTCATCAATCAAGGCACAGTCGTAGCACAAGGCTCACCTGATGAACTCAAAACCGAGTACAACAAACCGAACCTTGAGGAAGTCTTCATGGAGGTAACAAGCGATGAATAACCTCATAGCCTTGATCGTAAAGGAGGTCAAGGAGCTTGTCCGAGACCCCAAGATACTCATAGGCGTCATACTGATGCCCATATTGATATTTCCAGTGATGGGAAGCGCCATACAAATCAGCCAAGAATCAGTACAGCGAGCCGTAAGAGGCGCCAGTTTCGCTGTCTGGACCGATGATGATGGATTCGTTACCGATGCAATGCTTGATTATCTCTACACGAATAACACCGTGGTTCCCATCGTTGCTGACAACCTTGAGGATGCATTAACCGTATTCACATCGACTGATAGCAGCGCCATGGTCTACATACCAGAAGGCTACAATTACAATATAACACAGGGAAGGCAAGGCAAGATCAAGATATACGCCAACCTACGCAGCCTCAACATGGCTGAGACCCAGAGCACAGACCTAGTGTCCAACCTCATCAACATCTACAACTACTACTTCAGCATCACCAAGATACAGAACCTACTCACCCAATCAGGAGCAATAGGCACAGCCATAGGATACAGAAACCCAATCACCCTAGAATATGCAAGCATCCTGAAGGGAAGCGTGCTTGAGATCGCACCATCAGCCATCTTCAACCTAGTCATGAGCCAATCCATCATGCTACCCATAATGGTCATGATGATGGTAATGTTCGCCATCCAGATGGCGGCCACCAGCATCGCCCTCGAAAAAGAACAGAAAACACTGGAAACACTCATGACCCTACCAGTAAGCAGGATGACTATACTAGGCGGTAAACTCAGTGGAAGCATCGTTATCGCCATAGCTGGGTCCATAAGCTACCTCATTGGCTTCGGTTACTACATGGACAGCGCGTTTAGCTTCGTCCCTGAAGCCATGAGCATGAGCCTCAGCGATGTAAACCTAGGGATAACACCATTTGGGTTCCTTCTCGTCGGTATAGTAATCTTTGTTACACTGGTCTCCGCTTTAGCCATGGCTCTGAGTGTGGCTGTTTTCGCGGATAATGTACGCAGCGCCCAGAGCTTTACAGGCGTCTTGGTGACCCCCATAATGATCCCGGCGATGGTCTTGATGTTCAGCGATATAGAGATGTTACCCACGACCTTCCAATACCTTATGCTAATCATACCATATACTCACACCATAATAGCCACCAAGGCAGCCTTCCTAGGGAACTACTTCGTGGTTCTCAGAAGCATATTCTTCATCAGCATCTGGACTCTAGTAGTACTCTATATCGCAGCCAAGATATTCAGCACGGAACGTATAATCACTGCAAGGTTCCAGCTCGGTGACCTATTCAAACGTTCTCGGCGCTAACATCAACCTCAGAGGCTACACCCAAAATAGGTTCAGCCTCAGCTTCATTCTCTTGAACATTCGGTAAAGTCACTGTGAACGTGGTGCCTACGCCTTCCTTAGATTCTACGCTGATTTCTCCCTTGTGAGCATCAACAATACGCTTACAGACGGCTAAACCGAGACCAGTGCCCTTCGCCTTGGTGGTGAAAAGAGGCGTAAACAGTTTTCTTATATTCTCCTCAGAAACCCCAACACCAGTATCAGAGACAGAGATTGTGCTCTTGTTCTCACTTTTCCTGCCTTCAACAGTGAGCTTACCGCCTTCAGGCATGGCTTGTACAGCGTTTGTTAGCAAGTTGACGATTACTCGTCTAAAGTAGTTGCCATCTATTTCTTGTATCTCTGATTGGTCCCTGAAACCCACTGATACACTGATGTTCTCATCTAGACTTAATGTACCAATTACATCCTTCACCATGTCTTCAAGGTTCACCTCTTCAACCTGCAAAGCAATGGACTTGGAAAAGTCCTGCAAGTCGGAGACAATCTTGTTCATATAGGAGGTCTGCTCGTTGAGATTCTCATCAATATACTCTATCTCCCTGACATAGGGCTCCGTTTCCTCGATCTCACTTAGCTTCCTAGCTACCCGCTTCATTCTTGAACTCAGCATATAGATAACTTGAAGCGGATTTCTTAGATCATGACCAACCATTGCAGCAGTCTCTCCTATGGTCGCCATTCTTTCTCTGCTTGTCAAACGGTCTTGGTACTCTGTGATGGTCTGGAGCATACCATCGATATCCTGACTGAGTCTTGAAATCTCGTCATCACCAGAAACACAGAGCGTCTTTGACTCAAGTGAACGAGGATCAATATTACTAACCTCTTCACTTAATCCAAGAATCCTCTCTAACACTGTCTTATTGAGCAAATAGATCGATAACAAGCCACCAACAACCCCAACGATGAGCATTGCACTATAGAAGTAGAGTATAGTTCTCTCGCCTTGATGATACAAATCTCTGGGTGACTCTGCCAGCATCACAAGATATGGTTCACCATTGATATCTGGGATGGATGCTATACCTATGATGTTTTCATCATCTTGTCTAAATATTCTGATGTTATCGCCTGGTTCAACTGGGCTATCAGTGTATTTTACGAAACTTAGGTCCTGATACGAGTAATCACAGAGCTTTGCTACTTCAATCGCATCAATATAACGCCCACAGATCAAAGTACCAACAGGCGGCAAATCATCATCGCTATAGGTTATCTTATGAGCCGCTATCATCGTGGGGATATTATTTATCTCGATAATCCCTGATGTTTGATGTTCTGAGGCTATGTAATCGTAGTCTAGAATCAGGTCGATGGTTGATTCATCGATTTCTAAACTTCTTAGCGTAGAAAGGTCAAAGGCTTTGCTGTAGAGTACATTTTCCTCGTTATCTATGAATATCATAAAGTTGAGCTCGTTTTCAATAAAAGAAGAAGTAGATATGAGATCGTTGATGAAGTGTCTCATATTATTCTGGATAAAATAATAGGTATCATCCCTGCTGGCGTAATCTAATGTGATCTGGTTAACCTCTGAAATTCTAAGCTCCAACGTGTTGAGCCCGATCTCTGTCTGTTTAGTGACATCCTCTTGCTCAAACTCTAAGTAGCCTTTGAGTATCAGATTATTTGTGTAAAAGAGAAAACCGGAAAACACAAGCAGATAGGCTATCGCCAAACCTGCTATTAGTTTTCTCTTGATATTCACACATTCTCGCCTCAAACACTTACGGTTATAGCTCTCTCACTCAACGCCGTCTCTACGGTCTCGATCAACTCGTTTTCCTTGATGGGTTTGACCACCACATGATGGCTAAGATTTGTTCTGAGAATCCTGTCTTTTGCATCACTATATCCAGTGACAAACACTACTGAGGTTTTTGGGTTAATTTCTTTGAGTTGTTTCGCTACTATGTCCCCGGTTGTATCAGATAACTTGTAGTCAAGTATCACTAGATCAACGGGGGTTGATGTTGCTTGCTTTACCGCGTCCTCTCCGCTGAACGCCTCCAAGACATTGTAACCGAGTTCATCTAGTATCATCTTGAAGAAATAGACGATCATCTCATCGTCGTCCACAACCAGTATAGAGGCATAGTCCAAGCTAATCCAATCGGATTAATTGAAATTAATTTATAATGAATATGGAGAGCTAGTTCTGACTGACGATATATATTACTACTCCATCAAGGTTCCCGAAATATACTCAAGCAAAACCTCAGCCTTAATTGGCTTCAAAAAGAAACCAGCAACACTAACCCTATTATTGATCAATTCTTCTTTAGCATTCTTTTGTCCACTGATGAAAACGAGCCTAACCTCAGGTTTTACCTTGTTAATCTGCTTAGCTAACTCCACGCCATTTAACTGCCCTAGGTGATAGTCAAGGATTATAGTATCATAATCATAGGTTTCCAGACACTGATTCAACTCAGATTGATTGCACGCAACATCAACAAGATAGCCCTCGTCCTCGAAAATATACCTGTAACCATCGAGAATCGCAAGGTCATCATCAACAAATAACAGTCTCTTATCATTAGATACCCTGTCTTGAATTTTCTCCTCAGATTTTCCCTGAGTGCATTCTTCATAACAGTCTGTTATTGTCATCAGTTTCTACACTGTTTAACGGTATATAATAAGAACGCGTTGAAACGCCTTGAAACGAAAGTGTTCAATGAAATGCTCAAATAGTATTATAATATAGAACCATTTTCTATATTATCACATTATTCTATGCTTTTAGTTACAGTGATATATTATCTTTATAAGCACTTAACAAAACCTATCCATGAAAACCATGAGGCAAGGTGTACTATTACTAGTAATGCTGCTTATCGCAACAGCACAACCCCTTGCCCATGCCCAAACAGAATTAACGCCAATATCACTAACACTAACCCTCTACAGCAACGGCATCACCCAAGTAGACTATAGTCTAAGAAGTGACCCCACAAAAGTACGAGTGCAGACTCCTCTTTTCGGGGAAAATGTAGATAATCTCGTCGTAAGAGATGAAGATGGGAATCCACTTCAAGTCAATCTCATCAACTCTACGGCAAAAGTGGATAGCATAGGAGCAATGGAGCTTCATTTTTCTTATCAAACCGAGGATTTGACCAGTGTTGAAGACGCCATATGGGTGGTAAACATCACGTCACCCGTGAATGTGACAATTATCCTACCAGAGAACGCTGATTTTCTCGATATGAGTAATATCCCAGAAGATATTGGCGAGGTCGGAGACTCTGCCTATCTTGTATTCTCGTCAGGAACTAACTTTGTTTACTACATGTTAGGTCTACCCTCACTGGTTAATGAGGCCGACCTTTCATACGCAAAAGCAGCGGTCTACATTGCTGAAAAACAGCAAGAGGGATACATATTAACAGCTGCAGTCGAGCTACTCAACAATTCACGAACAAATTATGATTCAGGAAACTACTTGGAAGCTAAAGAGGCTGCAGATGACGCCCTGTTGATTGCTGGGGACCTTGTTGGATACGCCGATGATGCTCTGTTTGCTATCGCATCAGCTGAAGCCTCCATCAATGAAGCAATACAACAAGAAAGAACAATAGGCTTAGAAGAGGCGCAATCGACCCTGGAGGAGGCTCAAAACCAGTATGAGGCAGGTCTATACCCAAACGCGGAGATCACAGCACTCCAAGCAGCGGAAGAAGCAAGCCTTACAGAGAAGCCTCGACAGGAGAATTATCTCATTATTGGGCTAGCAATTGTTTTACTGATTCTAATTTTGTGGTTCAAACGAAGCAGTTTTGGCTTCTAGTTGATACAAAAATATGGAAAAACAAAGAAATACTTTTCATATTTTTTACATAAATCTATATGGAGAATAAATATGGATTTCAACTCTATATTCAAAATATTTAGTTGATATATGGAGAAAATCCGTAAAAACCGTATAAAACAATGAAATTAGGTGTTCCACAGCGTTCTTTAAATACTACTTTTGGGTTGTTTCTTTCAAAAGTGAGGAATAATGAGACGTAGGTTTACCATGTTGGCGATATTCGCGCTGGTGTTTTCAACGTCAATTAGTTTGACGTATGCAGCACCTGACGATGGTAACACCAAAAGCGTCTACGAAACCATCAGAGGAGCCGCAGAGGCTCGTAGAGACGAGTTACTCTATCTGTTAGACGAGGACATATCTGATGATGTAATAACAAATCTGCAAACCGCACTACAACAGATGCAGGACGCAGAAGAATCACAAGACCCACAAACCTCTCTCCAATTATACATGACAGCTTTACAGAACTTTAGAAAAACATGGAGTAGCTATCTCAAAGAAGACGAGGAAGCATCACAGAACACACTGTCTCCAGTACCAGAAGTATTACCTCCAGCACCTGAACCAGAGGAAGAGCTGGAAGCGGAAATTAAAGAAAACAAAGTCAAACTTCTTGAAAAATTCCAAGACCGTATCGAGAAAGAATACAACAGTCTTTACACTGAGATTGAGGACGTAGTTGAGCTACTGCCTGAAGAGGACTCTCAGAAAGTACAGAAAACCTTCGAAAAGACCCAAGAAAAACTAGACCGCATCAAGGAAAAGATCAGTAAAGGCGATGTGGATGAAGCAATCGAGAGCATTGAATCCGACTTAACCTCAATCGAAGATGATCTAGGGACACTGGAAGATGAGGAAGCCTCTGAAACCCTGAAGAAGATCGAAAAGATGGATAGAGAAGCTAACAAGATCAAAGCAGAGAAAGAGGAGAAGGAGGACAAGGGTGAGGATACCTCCGAGGAAGAGGAAAAGATCAACGAGATAAAGAAAGAGATCAAGGAAGCCAAGGACGAATACAAGAGCAACAAGGAAAATGGAAATAACAGAGCATCCAAAGACGACAAATCTACAGAGCCCTCAGACGATACAACCTTCAGCACCACTGAAGCAACAGAACCAGAGGAGCCCGAAGAAGACGAATCTAATGAACCAACTATAAACACCGAGTCAGACGATGACGAGGTCGAAACTGAGGCTGAAGAAGTAAAAGACGAAGATGACGAGGATGAGGAAGAAGCCAAGGATGACGACGAAGATGAACCAAAAGACGAAGTAGAAGACGAGGACGACGACAAAGACGAAGAGAAGGAAGAGGACAAGCTCGAAAAAGAAGAAGAGAAAGAGGAAGACGAGCTAGAAAAGGAAGAAGATAAAGAAGAGAAGGAAGAGGACAAAGACAAATAATCCTCCTGACCTATTTCCACTGAAGTATATTGAACAAGGTTCTTATTATCCAAAACGATCCCCCGGAAACATTAGGACTTTATGAATCATTTCTCCGGGAACATTCTGATCTTACACTCATCAAAGCATATCAGATGAAACCTCAAGATGAGTTCCCCTCTGTACATCAATTTAGCCATTTTATAATCGGACCAACGCCCATCAGTGCAAATGATGCCCTAAACCATGAGTTCCTTAGAAAGGAATGGAAGTATCTGGAGGAGATAGTTGATTCAGGTAAGCCTTGTCTCGGTGTTTGCTGTGGAGGGCAGATGCTAGCTAAACTTCTTGGCGGAGAGGTCACAAAGAGTCCAAGTAAAGAGATAGGGGGTTACACGGTTAATCTAACATCTGATAGTCTGTCTGATCCCCTATATTGTGGATTCCCGGAGGCGTTCCCAGTGTTCCACTGGCACAGTGATATGTTTACAGTTCCTCCTGGGGGAAAATTATTAGCTACGGGTAATCCTTGTCCAATCCAGTCCTTTAGAAAGGACAATATTTGGGGGATAATATTCCATCTTGAAGTAACTGCTGTTGATGCCATGCGGTGGGCAGATGCATATCCCGATGAGCCGCAGGCAATAGGTAAAACCAGTGAACAGGTTCTAGCGGAATGTAGATCAACTGAGTCGCAGATGAAAACATTAGCTGTAAAATTGATGAAAAATTTCCTTTCTCAAAAATAAGCATAAAAATCCAGTGATAATCCGATTTTTTTGGATATTTCAACTATCTATTTAACAAAAATAACTACAATACCCTTAATAGCTGTGCTGAATATATGCTGCTTGAACGAGGTTTCCCATCAGAGTTCACTGAATTTTGTAGAAAAGAGAAACCTCAAAGTGGTCAATATGTCAACTAACACCATATACATCGGAAACAAACCAATAGCAAACTATTGTCAAGCGATCATCCAGACGCTCAACGACAATAACACAGCAACACTATTAGCCAGAGGCACAGCCATAAGCCGAGCAGTAGACGCCGTAGAAATAACAAGAAACCGTTACCTAGACGGAATCACGGTCCAATCCATTGAGTTAGGCACCGAAGAGCTACGAGGCTCTGATGGCGGAATGCGCAACGTAAGTAACATGACCATCATACTGGAAAAAAGGAACTAATTTGGAGGTGAAATTTTTGGAAGGAGAGGTAAAACGCTGGCTTGATGGACGCGGATTCGGGTTCATCGAGGTCGAAGACCAGGACGATGATGTTTTCGTACATCATTCAGAGCTAAAAGGAACTTACTCACTCATGAGAGGCCAAAAAGTAGAGTTTGAACTAGAAAGCTCATTTAAGGGTCCACGTGCAGTGAACGTAAAAGTTCTAGGCTAAACTAGTCTAACAATAACCCCCTAAACAGGGGGATACGATTTTCCTAGACATCCTCTGGGTGTCTATATTATAATTTCAAAGAGGTGAGATAGTGAGTTCAAACATCACCAGAAAGAAAGGGCAGAGTGGTAGAACCCGGTCCGTGGAATGTGCTCAATGTGGAGCGCTTGTGCCACGGGATAAAGCCATAGCGAAGCGTAGGTATGGGTTGCCCTTGAATAGGCGTTTGATTAAAATTTTAAAAGATCAGGGTGCGCGTATTCACGCTGGACGGAACACTGTTTATTACTGTGTTTCATGTGCAAAGCACAGAAAATACGTCTAGTTTTCCATATATTCATCGCAGTCTCGGCGCATTATCTGAGACTCTATGAACCCTAGTTTATCGCAGTAGCAGAACTCGTCAAGATTCATTCTTCTACGTTCTAGGGTGTTAACTATTTCCTTGTTTTCTTGGCTAAGCCTGAGTCTTATCTCTTTAGTGAGGTCTTTCCCCCAGACACAGTGCCTGCACGTTACCATATGACTCTATTTCACATGCTTCGATTTGGGTTTACTGGAAAACGTTATACTCCGCGAATCCAACTAGCCCAGACAAGTTGAAGCTCAAAGGCATAATATTCGATCTCGACAGCACCCTCATACAGGCAAAGATCGACTTCGTTGACATGAAAACCCACATGATCGCATTACTAGAAAAGTATGGGCACCCATCGGGAACACTAAGCCCCACGGACCAGACAACAGTCCAGATCATGGAAAACGCGAACACTGAATGGAAGCGCCAAAATAAACCAAAAAACGAGTGCGATATGCTCCTTAAAGAAATCGAGCAAATCATGAATCAAGGTGAGCTAAACGCCATACCCAATCTACAAGAAATCGAGGGTACAGCACCCGCAATAAAGAGACTCAAAGAAATGGGGCTAAAACTAGCGATATTAACGAGAAGCCACCACGCCTACGCAGTGCAGTCATTAAAGAAACTCGGCATCTATGACGAGTTTGACATTATACTAGGGCGTAATGAGACCCCTGAACCCAAGCCATACAAGGGAGCAATAGACCACACAGTCAAGTTGATGGGCCTCACTGTAGACGATGTTGTGATGATTGGTGATCACCAGATAGACCGTGATAGTGCCATCAACAGTGGATGCATGTTTATTGGGGTAGGTACGGGTCGCCGTGGAATGAAGAGTTGGGCGAACGAACAGCCTCCAGAGCATTTCCTAGACTCTGTAGCTGAGCTTCCAGAGTACCTTGAATCACAGGGTTTCGTATAATCACAAAGTTTTTTACCAAACCATTATCCTATAGTCTAAATCCCGCATTATATCAGGTGAAAAATATGAGTAAAGCAGATGAATATCAGAAAAAACTAGCACAGGCAAAACAGATCCTAAACATGATAGCGGACGATAACACCACGCCTCGAAATATCAGGCGAACCGCGAAAAGTGCAGCTGATATGCTT
>JAOZIG010000532.1 GCA_026014515.1 Candidatus Bathyarchaeota archaeon
TCTTTCAACGTTTCTTGTAATTTTGCACGCAATAATTGAGACATTTATACGCAGCTCGTTGGGCGTTGCTCAACGAGCTGCGTATCGGTTTTGCGTGCGGTATCCTCCTCTTCCTCTGGGCTGTGGTGGCCCTATCCTGGTGGGGTTCCGTGAGAACTGTCGCGAATACCTAACTGGTGGCTGAACGCTAGCAGCCACTTTCTGAGCTTGCACTCTCTCTTGAGTTGCAGCGGGCATAACTTCGTAAGCCTTCATATCCTTTACTCTCTGATCCTGTCGCTTCTTCCTAATCGCATCTCCCAAAGATGCTACGGTGGTTGTGGCGTTTCCTAGGCCTGGGAACACCAAGTTCAAGGCTGGTGCCAGAGTCTTGGCTGCTCCGCTTATCACATCCCACATTTTCCCTAAATCATTGTAATCCGCAGGGTAAGCGTCTTTCATTTCTCTAGATAACATAAAATATGTATCCAAAGCTTGCCTGTCATATGGTGGGCTTAATTTTAACTGCGGCGTCATGCTGGAGTTCGCTGACAATTGTAGTTCTATGCCAAACCTAAAGTAAAAAGTGTAACTCGTCTGGTCTGATAGGTTTCGCGCGCTGATATGGGCGCAATTCGAGCCTATCAAACCTGAGACAACATCACCCAGGACTGCGGACCCTGGACTTTGGGCTGTCTCGTATAGAGGTGTGGCACATGGGAATGGGAAAGATGGGAGTGAATTAAAAGGTAATTTGCATGATGCTGTTCCTGTATGGTTCGTGACGGCAGACAATACCGAAATATCTTGTTCCGTGGAGAACCAGTCTTGCCCGGTCTCCGTCAATTTTAGCGGGACGTATGCTCCGTCACGTGAACGTCCCATCATTGCATTGGGCATTGTCTGACTACGAGAGAAGCTAGGTCCTTGTGTTGCTTCCTCGTAGAAGGCTGCTCTAACAGCCGAGACGACCGAAGTGTTGGCTACGAAGTTACTAAAAATGAAGATGCGTGGGGTGAGGGGGGCTTGGGCAACAACGATGGTACCCTGATTGGCTAGGTCGGGTCCATCTTGATAAACTGTGACGCCTGAGTAGGCTAGGCGCCATCTAGATGCTAAATCAGTCCAAGCTGTATACAATGCGGCGTTAGTAGGCTCGCCTGCCCCGCTCACTAACTGTGTATTCCAGAAATTTCCTTCCGCAGTACGGGCGGACTCTGGGTTATAGGCTTTGGTCCCTGACCAATAAGCGAAATAATAAGGGTGCGGCATGACTGTCATATCGAAAGACCAAGGTCCTTCTTCTCCTGCCGCTATCGTCAAAGTAAAAGTGGACTGGTAATTCAGGCACACCGTCGGAACAGCTGAGTGGTCGGGGATTCCCCTCACTTCAGTTAACGGATCCGAGGGGTGTAAAGCCTTAATACACCAATCACTCCCTGTCAATGTACTACCGAACTTGTTGTCTTTCAACGTTTCTTGTAATTTTGCACGCAATAATTGAGACATTTATACGCAGC
>JAOZIG010000073.1 GCA_026014515.1 Candidatus Bathyarchaeota archaeon
GCAAATTTCCTTTAGATGTTTTCAGTGTTCAGCTCAAAGATGAGACTTTACCCTATGAAAAGGTGCAAATTGGCAAGACTAGGGCCTATTACGCAGGAGACACGGTCCACACCATCATTGGTCGTATGCTTCTTGGAAGTCTCATTGCAGATCTCGCCAGCTACTTCAACTCACGCCCAGACACTGCAGGCATCGCCGTTGGTATGACGCCTGACTCGCTCTCATGCAACTTTATGAGTGCGGCTCTCAAAGACAGGCAGGCTTATGCTATGGATCAAAAGAGCTACGACACCCACCAAACTTGGGAGATAGCCCAGCACATGGTCGAGGCGATAAATGCTTACTACCCTGATAATAAGGAAAACCCTGCCTGGTCCAAGGTTGCAAGAGCCACTTACCTCAAAAATTGCTACCATAGCGCCTACCTCCTTTACCGGGTCGTATTCACTCTGCCTCACATGATGCCCAGCGGAGTCTGCATCACCTCCCAACTCAATTCTCTGTATTTGCAGGCCAGTACTATTTATGTTATATGTAAGTACCTCGGTTCTCGTCCGGCGCTCGTCAAATCGGTACTCGGAAAGCCAGTTGATGCGTTCCTCGTCAAATCCCTATTATGGGGCTACTTCTATGGTGATGACTCCATTTTCACCCTACCCACTAAACTCGGCATCAAGAGTAAGGATTTCTTCGAAGGTTATGCCAAATTAGGTTTGGAGGCAACCCATTGCATCAAAGATTATCCACTCGATAAAGAAGTTCCAGTCGATCAGATGACTTTCCTCAAACGACAAGTTATCGTAAACGATGATGGAGTTTTAGTCTTCGCTCTCGAGAAGAACACTATTGAGGGCATGCTAACATGGAGTAGAAACCAACAGTCAGCAGACGACGTGACAATACGCAATAACATCATTAATTCAATGCTCACAGAAGCTGCGCGTCACGGCAAAAAGTATTTCCAGGACATCGTCTCTCGCCTTGACTTCTTGGCCCAGGAGAAACCCAATTTGAGGATAGAATTCTCAAAGAACATCGTACACTACGTGTACAACAAGCGCTAATCGCCTTTAGCCGTCTAGCTCTCGACGTAAAACTGAGCGGCCCTTCGCGGCCGCACCACGGACTCGATCCTGGTGTGTTAGACGACCCACCTTAAGTGTCTTTTAGTTGACTAGCTAAAAGGCGTCACCCAATAGTCGCTAACTCCGTAGATTCCTCTTCTATTACCACCCCCACCTCTGTTCAAGAGGCCACCTCCACTTCCGTCTCCAGTTCCGTCGGAGATATGGTCCACTACACCGACACCCTTTCCTTCGACTTACGCGTCCCCCCAGTCAATGGAATCCCCGTCGCCGCCCAACCCTCGGATGCTCCTAACGCAATTTTAGCCCGCACTCGCCGTATGGTAGGCATTACAATTCCGTCTACTGCTGCGTTCGGACAGTATCAGGTTCTCTATAGTTGGGGGGGGCAACGATCCATATTACAACT
>JAOZIG010000113.1 GCA_026014515.1 Candidatus Bathyarchaeota archaeon
GTCAATTTGGCCGGGTCAATCATATTGTTAGAGGCATATTGGGGTAATACCTTAAGGACATCTCCTATCCTGGGGCTGTGTAAGATCTCGCAACAAGAGCGCGTTGGTTTGTGAACCATTTACGCGAGTCCTGTAGGAGGAAATGCATGGCCTCAGGATAGGAGATGTCCTTAAGGTCTTTACCTTGCCAATTGATCGTTTTGTAACCGATCGAGGCGGGGCCAGAAGGTGTTTGTACAGGATACGCCTGCTCAAGGGTTAACTGCCAGATATTAGGAGGGTCTGGAAGGCCTTGGGGAAAAGCTGCAGTCAATTTGGCCGGGTCAATCATATTGTTAGAGGCATATTGGGGTAATACCTTAACAGTGACCATTATGTTAATACGTCGGGCAACGGAAGCGGGCTCGTTGGAATAAGCGGGAGCGTTAAGATCTTTTTTGTTCGTTGTTATTAGAACTATCTTCGGCTCAACTGCTATCTTTCCTTTTTGATCGGCTTCGGCCATGTTCGCATAGGTACGCTGATTACTCATAAATTCAATGATTTTCTGAGTGGGCGCTTCCTTAGCAAAACGAGGGACAGTATTTCCGACATCATCAATCAAGATACCTAGGGTATCTGAACGGAAAGATGACATATATTTGTCGGACTCATTGACGGTTACGATTCTGTCGTAAGTACTGGCAAAACCGTTACCATCGAGGAGAGTTGTCATTACTGATGGATACATGGTTGTTTTGCCAACACCAGATCCACCATGGAGGCCTACGCAATATGGAGCTTCGCGCAAACCACCGGAGATCCTGATCTGTTTGAGCTCGGAAGCCCAAACATTCAGACTGGATAATTTACGATCCAGCAGACCACGGACAAAGCTGCCTTTCGTCTTACATAGCATATTGCCTAGGGCAATGGTGTCTTGCAAGAGTTTATCAAAATCATTATCGGACATACTAGCATGTTTTAAGAGATTGCCGCATTTGGCAAACGAGATGTATTGCATGCATAGAAGATAATTTTTGTCGAACTCTTCTAGATCCATACCACCAAGTAGAGGGCGGAAGGATTGTTGCTGTATACACTGGTAACCTCCTTCACAGAAAAGAACAACTGTATCAAGAACAGCATTGATCAAATCTATGGAGGTAACTTGGTGTGGTAGGGCAGTTACAGCAAATAACTGGATTCCGGCAATCTCCGCACGGAATCCAGCTGCTTGACACATGCCAAGGGAGACACAAATACTTAGGAGACGGGCTACAACTTTGAAACCCTCGCTTTTGATGGCGAGGGTCCAATCTTGTTGTACCATCTTCAAGGTGTCTAGCCATGGAGGGAGGCCGCTGCCGGAGGGCAGAGCATGTGGATCGGGGGGGATGGCCCACTCCAGTAGGTCCATCAATTCGCCAGTAATAGAACGTTTGGCGAACATGGCCGGGTCAATCATATTGTTAGAGGCATATTGGGGTAATACCTTAACAGTGAC
>JAOZIG010000216.1 GCA_026014515.1 Candidatus Bathyarchaeota archaeon
GTAAATTTGAAACTTGAGCCACGCTCGCCATCTTTTGTGCTATAGTGGCGCAGTAACTCTCAAGCTCCGCGGTTGTTTGGTTTGTCCTCACGGACTCAACGCCCCCGCTGGCGCTGATCGGGGTCTTGAACCTGCCGGGTTGGACAGACCCCTTAAAGAAATCACGTTGATTGCTCTTCTCAATGTAAGCTGACATGAGCTCAGCATAGGAAGGAAACGTGTAATCTGGAATTTCAATGATGCCGGCTTCATCAAGTGCACTTCGTAAATCCTTGGTGACAGAGGCGTGCAATTCCTCTCCATGCAGAAACGCCTCGCGAACAGCACTGGCACACATATCGACTACTTGCTTATCTCGAGAGACAGTGGTGGACGGGATCATGACCATCACCATCTTAGCTATAGACTCCAAATTCAGTGAACCCATCACCCTATTGACGTGGGGTTGGTAGGTAAAACCACGCTTAAGAAACTCGGTATCCTCCAACTTCTTGTACCGATAAGTGCCTTCACTCTTCTTAGCCGGCGTATACGTGATACCCAGCTTAGCAAGTTCCCGCTGAATGGACTCAAAATTGAACCAAGGAATATCGTCAGAAACAGTGGACAGGTTGTCATCCCCGTACAGCATCAATCTAACGAACTGGAGAAAGTCCTCGCTAGTGAATTTATTCGGGTTAAGACGGGCGTAGATGTAACGCAGAATGATGAGATTAGCTAAGCAGTTGAAAAATACAGTCGCCGCATTGCCTGACGAGTTGATACCCGTAAGCTGTACCACGTCTCCGAAGAAATTGATGATAATATAACAGCACTCCATAATGGCAGCGTAGACCATGCCGATCTCGACAGGTGAATACTTACCACTTTCATTCATGATACGATGGACAATCCAGTAGACCGCCTGCATCACGTCTCCTCGAAGTAACGTGTCGAACTTCTTAAAGTCACCATCGATGGCATTGGTGAACTCACCTAGCCACATGTACATTTGATCCCACTCACCGGAGCTAGCGTCAACGCCAGGAGCTGAGCAAAAAGCTTCGTGAGCATTATAAAAAAAGACGAAGGATTGGCAACATAACCATGCGCAAGGCAATGGTAAAAGCCATGGGGGTGACCTGAAACATACGCGTGTTGTGCCCGAGAACTTTTTCACGGGATCGGGGCTCATCTTTCAACGCTGCATTCACAACAATTCCGGCTTGCTTCCCTTCGCGCCAACACTCAAGAATATATTCTACTTGTTTCGCTATCTCAGCATCTAGGTACAGGACCCCAGACATATCGCCTACTGAGTCGACCAACCACCGTTTCTTGGGACCACCGTAAGGAAAACCGCACGATGTAGAGACATTGAGACGATCCATATGGGCTACTCCAGGAATACCATTCAAGGCAGTTTCCAAGGAGATAAACCCTAATTCGTCTTTCCAACCAGGTGGTAGCTGAGCAATGATGTCATTCGCCGCCTCGTCCGCGA
>JAOZIG010000211.1 GCA_026014515.1 Candidatus Bathyarchaeota archaeon
GATAAGGGTGATGTCGTTGAGAATGCGCTCAAGGAATCTCTTGAAGTAGTCATGAACGGCGAGTCCCGACTTGACCTTTTAGGAAAAGTAGCCGAGTCCAAGAAAAAAGGTGAACCCTATAGCATTATGTTCGTTGGGATCAACGGCACTGGTAAGACTACCACTATCGCTAAGGTGACTCATCTTCTAAAGAAAAATGGTTATAGTGTTGTGCTAGCATCAGGCGACACCTATAGAGCGGGAGCCATAGAGCAGCTAGAAGAACATGGACGAAGACTAGGCGTAAGAGTAATCCGCCACAAGTACGGTTCAGATGCAGCCGCCGTAGGTTATGATGCCATTGAACATGCCCGCGCACAGGGAATCGATGTGGTATTGATTGATACCGCTGGGCGTATGCAGACAAACAGAAACCTCATGGATGAACTTCAGAAGGTAAAACGAGTAGTTCAACCAAAGCTCACAATAATGATACTGGACAGTCTCATTGGAAACGATGCTACTGAACAGGCAATGACCTTCAACAAACACATTGGGTTCGATGCAGCGATAATCACCAAGATAGATGCAGACGCAAAAGGCGGAAGCAGTCTAAGTGTATCATACCTCACAGGAAAACCAGTTCTCTTTGTAGGCGTAGGACAGGAATATGATGACTTGCAGCCTTTCAACGCGGAGTGGTTCGCTGAGAAACTCCTCGCAGATTAGTAAACTTTAACTAGGATTTATGGTTCGATAGGGTGAATAATATGGGACTGAACGAGTTTTTCCAATCAGCAGACAGGCTTCTACGAACACTAAGTAGACCAGACTGGAAGACCTACTGGATGAGTATAAAGATCGTCTTCGCTGGAATCGGCTTAATGGGAGCTATTGGATATGTCGTAAAGCTCCTTGCGGCGGTAATATCTCCAGCTTAAAAGAAAATATTTCTTAGTTTTCTTTATTGTATGGATATCTCACGTAGAATAGGTACATTAGGAGTACAAGGAATCCGCCTGCAACTAATGCTACTTCTTCAAACTCTAAGAACAGTATTGATGTGTCATGCTGCTGTGCTGCAACAAATGATAGTATGCTTGATAGTATTCCCATGTTTTCACCGGTCTAATACAATCCCTGATCGTGTTTTATATGTCTTCCCAGTTTAACACCGCGTTAATCGGTCAAAGGTTTTAGGAATCTTAATATCTACGCGCTTGATAATGCTTGGTGCATCGGGCGTGGTCTAGTTGTCCGAAAAAAGTATAAGAACATCCCTTTACGCGGTAAAAGTCACGAATGGTCAGGAAAGGACAGTAGCCTTAATGCTGGCTGATAAAGCCAAAGTAGAAGGCTCACCGATTCAGGCTATCCTAGCTCCAGCTGAGCTAAGGGGTTACATTATAATTGAAGCCCAGACCCCACACATCGTGGATGAACTCATCAGAGGGATGAGACACACACGAGAGAGGGTTCAGGGAACCATCAGTCCGGACGAGGTAGACCATTACATAGAAACCAAGCCGGTTGTAGAAGGCTTAGAAGAAGGAACTCTAGTCGAGGTAATCGCAGGGCCCTTCAAGGGAATGCAGGCAAGAGTTGTCCGTGTGGAGTCCTCAAAGGAGGAGGTCACCATCGAGATACTTGAGGCTGCCTTCACGTTGCCTATCACAGTCCACGCTGACTATGTCCGAGAACTCAAAGGAGTAGAAGAATAATGGTAGAAAAAACCTTCAACTTCATCGTCAACGGCGGCAAAGCCACCGGTGGTCCACCTATCGGTCCAGCACTTGGCCCAATGGGTGTCAACATCATGGCTATCGTCAACGAGATCAACTCACAGACAGCCGAATACGATGGACTACCAGTACCAGTAGACGTAACCATTGACACAGACACCAGGGAGTTCAGCGTCAAGGTCGGCATGCTAACAACATTCGCACTGATCAGTCAAGCCGCAGGCTTGGACAAGGGATCAGGAGAGCCAAACTCGAAATTCGTGGCAGACCTAAGCTTCGATCAGTTGATTGGAGTAGCCAAGAAGAAGAGGGCGGGAATCTATGCAGCCACACTAAAGACCGCTGTACGTGAAGTACTTGGTACATGCCAGAGCGCCGGTGTAACGGTCGATGGTAGACCCGCAAAAGAGGTTCAGGAAGCAATCAAAGCAGGAGAGTTTGACTCCCAGCTAGCAGAATAAACCTTTAAAAAAGATACCATGTGAGAAAGAGAGGAATCTAAAATGTCACTCCCGACAGAACAAATTCTGAAATCAATCGAAAAGGCAAGAGAGGCATCACCAGAACGTAAGTTCGAGCAGAGCTTTGACCTTGCCATAAACCTACGGGAACTCGACATGAATAGGCCTGACAACAGAGTAAACATCCGTTTCCAGCTACCTAACGGTGTTGGAGCACGGAAGGTACTCGTGTTCGCCTCAGGCGACCTCGCGCTGAGAGCAAGGAGGGCAGGAGCGGACGAAGTAGTAGAGCCCGCAGAACTTGATCAGCTTGCGACGGACAAAAAAGCAGCTAAGAAAAAGCTTGCACCATATGACTCGTTCGTCGCTGAGGCACCAATGATGCCAACAGTAGGTCGCGTAGCAGGACCAATCTTGGGACCCAGGGGAAAGATGCCCACTCCTGTACCGCCACAGGCACCCATAGATGAGATATTAGAACGCGAGCGCCGTACAATAGTACTCAGAAGCAGGGACAAAGCGTTTGTCCACTGCATAGTAGGAAAGGAGGGAATGAGCGACGAGGAGGTCGCCCAGAACATCGAGACAGTCATCAGGAACCTGACGGCTGCCACGAAGAGAGGCTTTGCGAACATCAAGACGATGTACCTGAAGCTGACCATGGGTGACAGCGTCAAGCTCATGTAGGTGAATCATTATGAGTAGCCACATCCCATCCGAGAAATACGAGACCGTTCAGGAAACAGTCGAGCTAATCAATCAATACGAGATAATCGCAGCCGCAGACCTCAACAAAGTAACCAGCGCAATGCTGCAAGACATGAGGAAGCAGCTTCGTGGCAGACACAAGTTCAAGGTAGTCAAAAACACCTTGATGAGGATCAGCATGGAGCAGGCCGGAAAAGAGGGAACACAGGATTTCATTGACTCAGTCAGTGGACCAAACGTGTTCTTGTTCACCAACGGCAACCCATTCAAGATCGCCATGGAGCTAAACGCCAACAAGGTCAAGGTATTCGCCAAGGCAGGAGATATCGCAATGAATGATATCGTCCTAAGCGCAGGTAACACTGGGCTAAGCCCCGGACCCCTCATCGGGAAATTCGGAGCACTAGGCGCAAGAACTAGGATTGAGGCAGGTAACATCTGGGTAGCAACAGACGCAACTGTATGCAAGAAAGGTGAAGAGATCAGTGAAGACCTCGCAGATCTCCTCCAGCGTATGGGCGTAAGAGCATCCGAGATGGGCTTGAGCATCAAAGCAGTCTATGAGAAAGGCGATGTACTACTAGGTGAAGACCTGATACTAGACATCGACGAGTACAGGACTCAGCTAGAGCAGGCGATTGGCGGAGCATTCCAGGTAGCCGTAGAGGCAGCCTATGTGACTCCAGAGACACTACCCACCATCATAGCGAAGGCAGTGCAGCAGGCACGCTCAGTAGCTGTGGAGGCGGAGTGGCCAACACCTCAGACCATCGAGTTATTGATTGCCAAGGCAAACGCGGAAGCCAGAGGACTCGCCAGCAAGGTTGGCGAGAAGATGGCGGACGCTTAAACCATTTTTTATTTTATTTAATTTATCAAGTTTCTATCCAGAATATGTAGAGATTCTGAAGTTTCCTTATATGATGAAATCTTGTAAAGAGGTTAAGGAAATATAATGAAAACTTTGATTGTACTTTACTCATATCATCATAATAACACTGAGAAGGTTGCTAGGGTTATCTCTGGTGTCCTTAATGCTGAGATTAAGAAACCTAGTGAGGTTAATCTTGATGAGGTTGGTGAGTATGATTTGATTGGCTTTGGTTCAGGTATCTACTCAGATAAACATCACCCTACTTTACTTGAACTAGCAGAGAGGTTACCTGAGACCTCATCCCAGAGGGCGTTCATATTCACTACAAGTGCAATTACTAGTGAGTCGAAAATAGCCTCTGATCATAACCCTATAAGGGATATATTATTGTCAAAAGGTTTCGAGATAGCTGGAGAATATCAATGCGTTGGTTTTAACACCAATAGTTTTCTGAAGTATTTTGGTGGGATGAACAAGAATCGTCCAAATGCTTATGACCTAGATAAAGCCGAAGCCTTTGCACGTAAACTAGTCCTTTAGTTTTACTTTGTTAAACCATATATCTGGTTCATACAGTATACATGGTGTGAAGGATCGAGAACCCCTTAAGGACTATAAAGAGAAACGGGATTTCTCCGCAACACCAGAACCTAGTGGAGAGGTTAAGGAAAGCAAGGATGAGCCTATCTTTGTTATCCAGAAACATGATGCCAGTAACCTGCACTATGATCTCAGGCTAGAGGCAGATGGTGTCTTAAAGTCATGGGCTGTCCCCAAAGGACCATCAATGGACCCAAAGGTGAAAAGATTAGCAGTTCCCACAGAGGATCACCCAATGGCGTACGCGGACTTTGAGGGTGTAATTCCTGAGGGTCATTATGGGGCTGGAACCGTGATTGTCTGGGACTCTGGAACATTCAGTAACACGAAGGGTGATGATTTCAGTCTATCCGATAACTTGGATGAGGGGCACGCAACAATCCATCTTAATGGCTCTAAGCTGGTCGGGGACTTTGCGTTAATTCGCACAAAGCGTGGAGGAAAACGCCCCCAATGGCTGTTCTTCAAGATGAAGGATGATTACGCTAAACCGGGTAGCGATATTACTTCTGAGCTGCCTAACTCCTCCAAGACTGGACACAGCCTAAAGGAAGTAGAAGCAGAGGAAGAACCCGCTGACTTGAGTGATTTTGAGTAGCGGTAATCCTATTTTCCTGTATCCCATTTACATTGTATGAAGCTTGATCATCTCAGAGTAGCACAGAGTAGCATTGACATCGGTGACCCTCATATCTGCAGTGACTCACTTAACAGAAACAGCATAATTGACGCAATCTATGAGCCATTAATCCAAAGGAGTAAACCCGGATACTTTGTCCCTGCCCTTGCACGTACTTGGAGCCTTGAGCCAGATGGTTTGACTTGGCTCTTCAGAATACGAGACCATGTACAGTTTCACAATGGAGATCGTCTCACTGCACGTGATGTAGTTGCTAGCATGAACAGGATAATAGATCCCTCTATCGGTGGTGCCTTTGGGACACAGGGCGTTTACGCTAGTTACATAGGTGACGCGGAGTTTTCGGCTCCACGACCAGATATTTTCAAGATAAAAACCCGCGAACCCATGGCTGACCTTTTGGATTTACTCTCTGAGATGCCTATAGCTCCAGAAAATGAACTAGACAAGCTTCCACGCGAATACACCGGTACAGGACCTTACTTTGTTAGTTCAAAACGACGCGGAGAATTAGTGTTGGAACGTTATCGTGGGCACTGGGGTAAGACTGGTGTCGCTGATGAGGTATCATTTATCGAGGTACCAGACTCGAAAACTCGCTCAGAGATGGTCTTGGATAGAGATGTGAATATCGGTTCCCTGATTGACGTCAAAGATACTGTGATACATCAAGACTCAGAAAGAACCCACATTAAGTCACTTGAGAGCAGCCTATGCATTATCTTCATGATGAACTCCCAAGAAGGAGCTTGCAGCGATAAACGCATCAGACAAGCCCTAAACTATGGATTAGACATAGAAGCTGTCATCAAACAGGTGAAGAATGGAGCGGCAACACGACTGAACGGGTATCTTACGCCACATCATTTTGGTTATAATTCTGATACAGAGCCATATCCATACGATCTAGATCACGCGAAATCGCTACTAGCTGAGGCAGGATATGTTGATGGACTAAAACTTACTATTGATTTGCCGACTCGCATGCCTGATGAAGCGCTGGAGCTAGGAGAGATAATGAAGACCTACTACGCTAAGATTGGCATAGATGTGGAACTCGTTAGTTACAGTGATCGTCCGGGATACGCTGAGATGGTTCGCGATAAACAGATTCATGACTTATGCTGTTTTGACTCTAGTCCTCTCAGTACCTTTAGGGTTCTCAGAGAGAAGATACATTCAGGTTTCAAGGGTCCGTGGTGGGAAGGATACAGTAACCCGGAGGTAGACAGGTTGATCAATGAGGCTCAGAGGACATTTGATACTGAGAAACGAGGGAAAATCTACCAACAGGTATTCCAATTGATCCATGATGATGCTCCTTGGCTGTTCCTCTACCGACCAACCTACTACTGGGCAGTATCAGACAAGTTGAAAGAATGGCGTCCAGCCTCAACAGGGATACTTAGGTTAGCTGAGTAGCCTATTCCCCGTATGGTTTTGTGTCAAAGGTGAGAAACTCTATCACATAGCCTTCTGGGTCCCATATTAGGAATCCACGCATGTCTATGTCTCCGCTTTTCTGTGGTGGGTGATTTGTTTCTACGCCTTTCTTGGTGAGCATATTGTACCATTCATCTACGTCTTCAACGAATACACTGAGCATCACTGGTTTCTCCTCCTGTGGCTTCAGGTATCCTTTTTCGGAGTCAACTAATCCGATGTGGCTGTCTTGTCCAACCTTGAATATCTTGACCCATTCCCTGTCCATGACATTCTTGAAGCCCAGTTTTTCCCCGTAGAACTTGGCTGCTTTCTCTATGTCCTTATAGTAGGTGAATGTAATCATGCCTTCAATGCCTTTCATGGGTTCATCAAGCCTGTATTGGATTATAAGTTCCACTAGGATTCAATGAAAAATAGATAAAAAGGGAATATTCCCTAGAGTTTTGATAGGTTTTCCTCTACGAGGTAGTATTTTCCCTCATTCTCAGCTATTATGCCGATGGGGGTGAGTCTCATCTGTATCATCATCTGGAAGTGTCCCTGTATTCCAAGTTCCTCCATGGTTTTTGCTGTCTCAGGTGAGGTTGCCTGTTTGTCCTTGAAGATTTTAATGACCTCCATGGCTCTTTGACGCATCATCTCAGGTGATGGATTTCCTCCGCCCATGCCGCGTCCTCTTCCTCCACCCATCTTGGGCATCATGGATTCCTGTGGCTTGTCATAGACCTCGACTGGTTTGATGTACTCAAAGTCAGCGTCGTCTATGGTGCCCTTGAACTGGCTCATGTAGAGGTTATAGTAGAAGCCCTTCTGTTCTAGAAGTTCTTCATGGGTTCCTCTTTCTATTATCTCGCCGTGGTTGATGACCAGTACCATGTCTGCGTTTCTGATAGTGCTGAGCCTGTGGGCGATTACGAAGCTGGTTCTTCCCTCCATGAGGTTCAGTAACGCCTGTTGTATCTGTACCTCTGTTCTGGTATCTACGCTGCTTGTAGCCTCGTCCAGTATCAGTATAGCTGGGTCAGCTACGATGGCTCTTGCGATGCTCAGTAGCTGGCGTTGTCCTTGGCTTAGGTTTGTGGCTCTTTCGCTGAGGTTGGTCTCGTAGCCTTTTGGTAGGCGTCGTATGAAGCCGTCTGCGTTTGCTAGTTTGGCTGCTGCGATGCAGTCTTCGTCTGTTGCTTCGAGGTTTCCGTATCTGATGTTCTCCATGACGGTTCCGCTGAATAGGAAGACATCCTGTAGGACGATTCCAAGCTGTCTTCTTAGGTCATCCTTCTTGATGTGTTTGATATCCATGCCGTCGATGGTGATCTCCCCGTCCTGAATATCGTAGAACCTTGTCAGGACGTTTACGATGGTGGTTTTTCCTGCGCCTGTTGGTCCTACTAATGCTATGGTTTGTCCGGGTTCAGCCTTCAACGTAATGTCTTTCAGTACCTGTTGGTCGGGTAGGTATCCGAAGTCAACGTTCTCGAATACTACTTCGCCTTCTAGGTCGTAGACTGTTGCTGCGTCTGGTGCGTCTGTTAGCTCTGGCTCGGTGTCGATTATCTCGAATATTCTTTCTGCGCCTGCGAGTGCTGATAGTATGCTGTTGTATAGGTTTGCGAAGTGTCTTAGGGGGTCTGCGAATCTTCTGCTATAGGTGATGAAGGCTGAGATTACTCCTACTGTCACCATTCCCTGTAGTGCCATGTAGCTTCCTACTCCAGCGACTATGGCGATGTTTGCGTTGCTCAGTATTCCTACGAGTGGGGGAACAAGCATCGCGTAGGTCATGGCTTTGATGCCTAGGTCTCTGACGCTGTTGTTCATTGTTGTGAATTTTCTGTTTACTGTTTCTTGTTGGTCGAATGCGATTACTACTCTTTGCCCTGTGATGGTTTCCTGTACTGTGCTGTTTAGCATACCGAGGCTCATCTGTAGTCCCTTGAAGCTCTCACGGGTTCTTCCACCTATCATGGCTGTCATTATCACCATGATGGGGAACACGATGAGGCTCGCTAGTGCCAGTTTGACGTTCAGGCTGAACATCATCACGAGGATACCAACAAGTGTAATCAGGCTACTAATTAGCTGTGTCACGTTATTGGATATTGCCTGTCCTATGGCGTCAACATCGTTTGTGAGCCTGCTCATTAGGTCTCCCGCTGGGTGAGTATCAAAGAACTTTAGACTCAGGGTTTCCATGTGCTCAAATAGTTCTTTTCTCAGCTTCTTCAGGCTCCGCTGGCTGATGCTAGCCATAATGTAACCTGCACCCGCTGATGCTATTCCACCTGCGATGTAGGTTCCAGCTATCAGAAGTACGATTCTGATTAAGCCTTCTTGGTCGCCGCCCATTATGAACTGGTCAATTGCTACTCCTTGTAGATAGGGGGCGACTAGGCTGAGCAATGTGTTGCCGATTGTGAGTATTGCTACTAGTACAAGTGATATCTTGTACTCGCTCATGTATCCGAGTAATCGGTTTAGTGCGCCTCGGGTGTCTTTTGGTTTTTCGATAGCGCCCATCACGTGGGGTCCACGACCACCGCGTGGCATTGACTGTTGTTCGTCTTGTTTATCGTTGTTATTGTTTCTGCTCATTACTGGGCACCTCCGTTGCCGAGTTGGCTATCATAAATTTCCTTGTAGATTGGGCTAGTGTCCATCAGTTCAGTGTGTTTTCCTTCTGCGACTATCTTTCCTTCATCTAATACCAGTATCTGGTCCGCGTTTAGTACTGTGCTGATCCGTTGTGCGATAACAAACCGTGTGGTTTCTGCTAGTTGTTCTTCAAGTGCTTCTTCGATCTTGATCTCTGTCTCGATGTCAACAGCGCTTGTGCTGTCATCGAGTATCAGAATCTTGGGTTTAATCAGCAAGGCACGAGCAATAGCTAGTCTCTGCTTCTGTCCGCCGCTTAGGTTTGTGCCTCTTTCTCCCACCATGGTGTCATATCCGTTGGGGAATCCCATGATGAAATCGTGGGCTTGTGCTGCTTTTGCGGCTTGTTCGACTTCTTCTTGTGTTGCGTCTGGTCTACCGTATCTGATGTTATCCCTGATGGTTCCGCTAAATAACGAGACCTCTTGGAGACTGATGCCTATGTTGCTTCTCAGACTCTCCATATCAACGTCTCTGACATCATACCCATCAATGGTCACCTGTCCCTTCGTAGCATCGTAGAACCTTGGGATCAGGTTGATAAGACTAGATTTACCTGAACCTGTTGAACCTAGAATCGCTACGTTCTCACCGGGCTCAGCTGTGAAATTAAGGTCTCTGAGCACAGGGTCGCCCCCGTCTTCTGAGTAGCTAAACTCTACATCTTTGAAGACAACTTTTCCTTTAATATTGCTTAACTTTATGGCGTCTGGTTTGTCTTGTATATCTGGTTCAGCGTCGAGAACTTGCATTATTCGTTCAGCTGATGCGCTGGCTGAGCTGATCTGTCCCGCCATCATTGCTAGCATCATAACCGGGAACATGGTGCTGAACACGTAGTTCACGAATGCCATGATGGTGCCAACACTGGTGGTTCCCGCGAAAACTTGCATGCCTCCATAGTAGATGATGGCTACAGTAGCCATGTTCATGATTACCATTGTGAGTGGGAAGAATATGCTCAATAGTTGTGTGAACTCTAGCTGTGTCTCGAAGAGTTGGTTATTTGCGTCCTCGAATCGTTCATTCTCGTAGTCTCTTCGTACAAATGCTTTGACTACGCGTATTCCGACGAGGTTTTCCTGCATTACTTGATTCAAGTACTCTAGTCTTTCCTGTACGCGTGCGAAGAATGGCTGTACTCTGCTTATGAACATGTACACGAGTATTGATGTTACGGGTATCATAACGAACATGACTCGTGATAACTCAAAGTTAGTCAGTATCATGATGCTGAGGCTGCCGACGAACATCAATGGGGCACGTGTGAACATCCTCAGTAGCATCGTGAAGAACATTTGTACCTGAGTTAAATCGCTAGATAATCGTGTCAACAACTGACCTGTAGTAAAGTCATCTAGGTTTCCAAAGCTGAAGCTCTGTATCTTCTTAAACAAATCCTCTCTGATGTCTGCCTCCATTTTTCTGGATGCTCGTACCGAGAAAACGGTGTTACCTATCATGAATACTGCGCTGAGTATGCTAGCGCCAATCATGAGAAGGCTTGTTGAAATGATTTTATCCATATCTTTGTTAGCGACACCATCATCGATGATCACCTGAATTAATCTAGGTATGCTAAGGTCAGCTACCACTACTAGTCCTAAGAGAATGATAGCTGCGACTATCTCTTTCCTATATGGTTTGGTGTATTTTGAAATTCTTCTAAGTTCACTCATTTTGTTTCTTGTCCAGTTTTTCTATTTCCAATAATGCTGCATCAAGTATCTCCTTGAATTGCTCCAAGTCCTCAACTGATTCAACGCTATTCTCAATTCGATCAAGGAGCTTACTGAAACTTTCAAAGACGTCCTCGGGCATCCGTCTGAATAAGCGCCAGTATACCCTGCGCATGTTCTTGTTCCGGTCCCTGATCTCCTTATCATGTTCTTTATGTGCCTGAAGGTGTTCAAGCCCTTTCTCAGTTAATGAGAAACGCTTCAGACTAGGATC
>JAOZIG010000019.1 GCA_026014515.1 Candidatus Bathyarchaeota archaeon
CCTGTGGCTCCTGCTTTACGGGCGGCATCCATAACTGTTTCCGCCATACCTTTGTTCACAATACAGGTAATAAGGGTGTGGGGTGTTTCCATCGGGTGCCTCCTAGTGTTCCAAGTACCCATCATACAATGAAAAAGAACGGGGGGAAAGAGCCAGCCTACTATAAAGAAATCCAAATTATGTTCACTGTGACAGTATATGTCACTCGAGGGGTCTTATACTAAAGGCGTGAGGAGGCTCCTATGAAAACTTGGGGAGATGACCAGATAGCGCTTACAAGGGAAATCATCGAGAATGTGGACGTTATTGCTTTTACCTTTTCCCTTATCGGGACAAACAAGGGTTGTTATCTTGACCACCTGGATGGAAGGTTTGGATACATCACTATGAAAGATGCCCTGGCATATCGCTATAGAGTATTCAATTATGAGAGCGACGCTCTTGAAGGCGAGTATGATACCCTCGATGCATTGATTGAGGACGGATGGAAGGTAAGTACATGAAGAGAAAACAACCACCATATATTCCCTTTGTTTCTGAGAAGTACCCCCCTACGTATGTGGAACAGGCACACAAGGCTACTTTCGCCAATGAGAGTCAGATTCTGGAAAGTGATAGCTGTACATGTTTCTATTGCGGTCATACATTCAATCCACAGATAGAAGAGAAACTGCACTGGATTACCGAGAGTGCTCCGAGAGAGAAAACTTTGCAATGCCCGATGTGCGGCATTGATTGTTTGTTGGGGAGTGCTTCTGGGTTTCCAATCCACGACCCTGAGTTTGTCAAAATCTGTACTGAGTCTTGGTTTGGGGGTATCAGCAGAATCAGTGATGGGCTTACGATAGAGAGGCTTGCCTTGGCAGATATCCTCTTGGAAGACTAAAAACCCCTGAGACCCAAACAGGCCACAGGGGTTTCCCAGAAACAGGAACGATGAATGATCAAGCCACCTTTGTGGACCTTGATTTCGAATACAAGTCGAAAGCGACAGCCGCAAGGAGGACAAACCCCTTGATTGCTTGCTGCCAGTCCGTGCTGACACCAATAATTGACATACCGTTGTTCAGTACTCCGATGAAGAGCCCTCCAACTACAGCACCGATTACTGTTCCAACTCCACCTGAGACAGCCGATCCACCTACATAACAAGCGGCGATGGCATCCATCTCAAAGTTCTGTCCAGCCTTTGGGGTGGCTGAGTTGAGACGTGCTGTAAATACCATTGCGGCTACCGTAGCCAGAACTGCCATATTGGTATAGATCCAGAACATCACCCATTTAACTTTGATGCCTGATAGCTCCGCAGCTTTCCTGTTACCTCCGAGGGCGTAAATATGGCGCCCTTGAACGGTCTTGGATGCAACAAATTGGTATCCTATAACAAGGACCCCAAGCAGTATCAAGACGTTAGGGAATCCTTTGTAGATAGCGAATACGACGGTGAAAGCTATCAGTACAGCAGCAATG
>JAOZIG010000206.1 GCA_026014515.1 Candidatus Bathyarchaeota archaeon
ACCAGAACATCCTCAGAGTACCAGAGAAGCAAACTCCTTCCAAGAGCTTACCACTAAATCAGCTTCAGGAAAGCTCTTGCGTGTATCCTTGGTTATCAGGCAGGAATACATCCCTGCTTGCTTTGCCCCACTGCAGTCCTTGGAATAACTGTCGCCCATATAGAGCACCTGGCTGGAATCCACCTGCAAGTGATCAAGCAAGAAAGAAAATGCTTTTGCACTCGGTTTTAAATAGCCGCTTTCCTCTGTACTGTAGGCATAGTCTACCAATCCATCAATACCGAGAGTCTGTAACTTACCAGCTAAGGGGAAATCACTGAAAACCGCAACTTTTACACCTTGTGCGTGTACTTCCTCAAGCGTCCCCACCATTCCCGGATACGCCTTGATACTCATGAAGGAACGTCCCCAAGCCTGATAAAACTGCTTATCAACAGCAGCCTTAACCTGGTCAGTTGTCCGATTCCCCCTTAAGCGAGATGCAACAAGCTTAGCCTGGCGATCTATAAGCCCCTCGCGATTTTCAGGAGAGGTAGGGTGCAGGTCCTGCACCCTACGATACTCCTTTCTTGCCCAGTTGAAAGCTTTGGCAAGAGGGATGGAAGGAAACATGGAACGAACCATCCTTGCATTGAGCATTCTTTTTGGATAGAGCGTCCCATCAATATCGAGCGCGAGAACCTTGATATCTTTCTCTTTCAGATATCCCATTCTCACCCTCGTTTCTTACCGGTTGTACGCTTTGCCTGCTTCTCTATGCGCTTGCGAGTCTTGTCAACTGAAGCCATATTACCCGGCTTATTTGCCTTGGGCTTGGCAAATGCCCTTCCCCCAACATTTCGCTTCAATTCAGTTTTTGGAGCTTGTATCACGGGTTTTTTTGCCCCTCTCTCATGTAAGGAGGGATTACGCCTACGTTCACGGAGATCTACCTCAATAGGAATCTGAGTAAACCCAAGGTCTCGTCGGATACAGTTCTTCAGATACTGGATATAAATCTGCGGGAAGTCCTTGATTCGGTTGACGAACATGAGGAACTTCACCGGATTGGCACTGAACTGTGTACCATAATAGACCTTGTAGTGACCCATGCTGCCACGAGGTGGCTGATAGGCTTCTCCCCACTCCTTGATCGCTTCATTTAACTGAGAGGTGTCAACACGCTTGTTGAGCTGTTTCCATACCCCCCATACTGTATCGAGCAACTTTCCAATATCCTGCCCCTTGAGAGCACTGATAGAAGTGATTGGTGCAAAACCAAGAATGGGAAACAGAAATCTGATCCTGTCCTTGATCGCCTCTATCTCATTACCGATTCCAGTAAGCAGGTCAATCTTATTCAGTACCAAGATAATGCCCTTGCCCCTACGAACAATAAGATTGGCAATCTTTTTATCCTGGTCCGAGAGCCCTTCAATAGCATCCACCATCAACAACACAACATCTGCCTCATCAATGGTCTTGATGGC
>JAOZIG010000319.1 GCA_026014515.1 Candidatus Bathyarchaeota archaeon
TTTGGACTAGATTAAGTTTAATTCTGGGTTGTTTTGGGGCTGGTTTCGTTGAAAGAAGCTTCTTCTGCGCTGGGTTGTTGGTACCCCCCCCTCCCCTATGGGGGGAAGTACCATCTGGTGGCTTCGATTTCTTTGGTTATGTTGAATGCCGCTGAGTATCCTTTTTTCTCTAGTTCGTCTATGGTGCTGAACTCTCTGAATCTTATATGGTTGAGTTTGATAGTGCCTCTTAGAAGGCTTCCTATGTATCGTTCACTTGAGGATATTATGGCTGAGTGACTGCTTTTTTCGTTGATGTTTTCTATCATGTAGCATAGTTCAATGAGTACGCTATCGTTGTTACATTCTTGGTCAAACACAAATAGGAGAATATCAGCCCAGTTCTTGATGTAGTCTTTACTTTTCTCCAAGAAATAGATGTCAGCGTCCTTATGCCGTTGGTCGTCATCTGTGAAATCCTTTACGAGTTTTGTGTTCTCATATCCTCGGGTTCTAAGATGATCTCGCAGTCTAAGTAGTCTGGTTAGACATTTTCCGTATGGTCCAAGTATCAAAATATTGATTGCTTTCTTTTTATCTGTAATTTTTTTATGAATGTTGAGCACGAGATTTTTTTAGAAAATGTGTATTTATGGATATTTGTCAAATAATTTTAAATAACTCAATTTGTATTGAGTAACTTGATGGCGATGAACGAAGAAGTAACTGGGTTCCATGAAGACCTCCAATCAATAATAAAGGGGCTTGATCACCCTAATCGTCAAGAGATCATTAAGACGCTACGAAAAAACAATCGTATGTCTTTTTCTGAGATCGAGAAGGAGACACACATCAAAAGCTCTCTTCTAGCTAATCATCTAAGCAATCTAGTTGAGAACCTAATAGTAGACCGGTTCTACGATCATATCTCTGAGAAAAACGCGTACTCTTACTATGAACTCACCGTGGTTGGAAAAAGAATCATATCCGCACTTGAAGCCGTGTTCTATGGAGAGGTAATCAAAGAAACCCCAATAGTATCATAAACTTATACTACTAGCTTGAGGGTTTCTAATCCGAGGTTGCCGCCGCTGATGACGACGCCTATTTGTTTGTTTTTCCAGCGTTTTGGTTCCCTGAGTAGTGCTGCTACTCCTACTGCGCCGGCGCCTTCTACGAGCATGTGGCTGTTGTGGAGCATGTATTTGATGGCTGTGAGTATATCGGATTCTTCTAGGATGATCCATTCATCGATGTTGTCTCGGCATATGGGGAAGCTGACGCTGCCTTCTTCCAGTCCACCGTGTAGACCCTCCGCGTAGGTATCTTCCAGTGGTATATCGTGGATGTAGCCTTTCTTGACGCACTCGTACATGACTGGGCTTGTGATGCTCTGGACGCCGATGACAGTTGCGTCTGTGGCTTGTTTGTAGACGCTGGATACTCCTGATGCGAGTCCGCCGCCCCCAACAGGCACAAGTATGGTGTCT
>JAOZIG010000112.1 GCA_026014515.1 Candidatus Bathyarchaeota archaeon
AGAGTGCTTTGTTTTAGTTCCACATTTTCGTAGAGCTATCGTAAACGACGAGTTTGCGGCAACTGATGAGCTTGATTTGATTAAAGCCATTATTGACTCAATAAAAGAGACTTACGCAATTGATCCTAGAAGAGTCTATGGAACCGGGCAATCGATGGGTTGTATGGCTCTCATGGAAATGGGTATTCGCTATCCAACGATGTTTGCTGGGTTGTTGTTGGTTGCTGGTCAGTGGGACCCCAGCAGAATCGATGCTGTCAAGGATGTTCCCATATGGGCTTTGGTAGCGGAGGATGATAGCCGTGCATTTAAAGGTATGAGCTCATGTATGGAGGCTTTGGAAACCGCAGGGGTGGAGATTATTCGATCATGGTGGAATGGAAGAGACAGTCTCCATCAATTGGAAAAACAAGCAACGTCGCTTAGCCAAGAAGATGCATCCTGCTATTTTACAGTTTTTAAGGGAAGCTCGGTAGTTCCTGAATCACAATGTTCTGATACTACACTGCCTGTGATGTTTGCAAACCATATGGCTACATGGAAGCTCGTATACCAAATCAGTCCATTGATACACTGGCTGCTTTCGCAAAAACAAGAGGAAGGAATACAACGATAATGAGAAAACAAGATATTACCATCATGAAGCTAGGAGTATTCCTCGGCTTGCTTGGGGAGACCTTTCTAAATGCTGCCTTGGTGCAGTGTATGGATCTATTTCAAGTAACTGCGGATACAGTGCAATGGCTCACTTCAGGCTACATGCTTACCATGGGTATTTGTGTTCCTGTTTCAGCATATCTGATCAAGCGGATGACAACGAAGAACCTATATCTCTCTGCGTTGGGCGTGTTCTTGCTTGGTACACTTGTTGCTGGTTTTTCCCCTTGGTTCTCCTTATTGCTGGTAGGCCGAGTGATACAGGCTATTGGAGCCAGCGTCATGCTTCCGATGATGATGCATGCCATTATGGTTTCTTACGAACCATCACAGCGTGGAGCTGCAATGGGATCGGCCATGCTGATTGTCCTCTTCGCTCCAGCTATTGGTCCAACGTTTGGAGGGTTAATCATCGGTATTCTTAGTTGGAGATGGATATTCTTTTCCATCGTACCGATCATCCTTATCGGTATGTTTTGGGCACTACAAAGCATGGAGCAAACAACTGTTACAGAGAAGATTCATTTTGATTGCGCTTCCGTAGTACTGTCCATCGTTGGCTTTGGTGGATTTGTCTATGGTTTAGAAAGTCTCTTTTCTCAAAATTCATTACAGATTTCTTCACTTCTCATATTTATTGCTGGTATCATTGCTCTTGGCATCTTCGTTCTACGACAACTCCGGCTAGATGCTCCCATGTTGGATATTCGCGTATTGGGAAACGGTATGTACTCCTTGGGTGTGTGTTTAATCATGATGACGCATATGACCATGTTTGCAAACTTCATCATGATGCCGATGTTCTT
>JAOZIG010000220.1 GCA_026014515.1 Candidatus Bathyarchaeota archaeon
GTTCGGTAAAAGAGCTGTAAAAAGAGCCTGCTATGCTGCTGACCGTACTGGTCACGCTATGCTCCAGACTCTTTACGAAAAATCAGTTGATCAGGGAACACATTTTTACAGCGAGTTCTACGCTCTTGAACTCCTCGTAAATGACGGAAACGTTAACGGTGTTCTTTGTTACGATATCCAGAACGGCGAACTTCACATGTTCCACGCAAAAGCTGTTGTTTTTGCTACAGGTGGTAACTGCCGTGTGTTCCAGACTAACTCTAACGCTCACATCAACACTGGTGACGGTCTTGCCCTTGCCATGAGAAAAGGCATGAGCTGGTCTGACGCAGAATTCTTCCAGTTCCACCCAACCGGAATCTACGGAGCAGGAAACCTCATTACTGAGGGTGTTCGTGGAGAGGGCGGTATCCTTCTTAACCAGCAGGGCGAAAGATTCATGGAGAGATATGCTCCTACTATCAAAGACCTTGCCCCTAGAGATATCGTTTCACGTTCTATGGCTCTTGAAGTTCTTGAAGGCCGTGGAGTTGGTCCTAAGAAAGACCACGTTCTTCTTAAGATCGACCACATCGGCGCTGAAAACATCCTTGAGAAGCTTCCTGGTATCCACGAGCTTTCTCTTGTTTTCGCTGGTGTTGACTGTACAAAAGAGCCTATCCCTGTTATGCCTACTGCTCACTACCAGAACGGTGGTATCCCTACTGATTACCTCACAAAGGTTATCAAAGGGAACATGGACGGTGAGGAATTCGTACCAGGATTCTTCGCAGCGGGCGAGTGCGCTTCCGCTTCCGTTCACGGTGCTAACAGACTCGGTACAAACTCTCTGCTTGACCTTGTTGTATTCGGCAGAACTGCTGGTGAGCAGGCTGCTAAATACGCTGCTGAGGCTACTTTTGTTCCTCTGGCAGAAAACGCAGGCGACGAGGGCGTGGGTAACCTTACTAAGTTTGCTAACGCAAACGGTAAGCACACATTCGGCGAGCTTTGGGGTCAGCTTACAGACGTAATGCAGAAGAAAATGTCTGTGTTCAGAACTGAAGACCTCATGAAAGAGTGCTACGACGAACTTCTTGAGATCGAAGCTAAAATGGATGACTACAAAGTCAACGACAAGTCTTCTGTTTACAACCTTGATCTTATCGAAGCTCTTGAGCTTAACAACATGGTACTTGTTGCTAAAGCTTGTACTCAGGCAGCTATCCTCAGAAAAGAGTCCCGCGGCGGTCACTTCCGTGATGACTATCCTGACAGAGACGATGCTAACTTCCACAAGCACACAGAAGTGTACCTTGAAGAAGACCTTAAAACACCTAGGGTAGAGTACAGAAAGGTTCGTATGCAGCCTCTTACTGTTGAAGCTTTCCCTCCAAAACCAAGAGTGTACTAAGGGGAGGATGGTAATATGAAAACAGTAACATTTGAAATATTCAGATACGATCCTGACAAGGATAAAGAA
>JAOZIG010000157.1 GCA_026014515.1 Candidatus Bathyarchaeota archaeon
GTCACTTCCGAGTGGTCACCCCTTTACAACTATCATCAACTCCATCTACTCACTGTTTATGCTCGTTTCGGCGTATATTCATTGCACCGGAGATCTCACAAATTTCTGGGACTATGTGTATGCTGTTGTTTACGGGGATGATAACGTGGCGAATGTTGACGACAAGCTTGTCACCGTTTTCAATCAGACGAGCGTCGCCCAGGCGATCAAGAAATTGTTTGGGGTCACCTACACATCCAGTGACAAGAGTGGCGAATTGGGCTTGGTCAAGACCCTACCCGAGGTGGGCTTCCTGAAAAGGGGCTTCCTCCTCGAACAAGACCGCTGGTTATGCCCTCTCGAACTTGAGAGCTTCCTTTTTACCAGCTACTGGTGTAAGAACCAGAAAAAGAAGGAAGAAATAATCGAGGACGTCCTAGAAATGGCACTCGAAGAGTTGAGCCTGCATCCCAAGGAAGAATGGGATAATACGGCTTGGAAAATCCTCGAGGCGATGTCGGAGCGAGGCCTCGTGCCCAAGTGCCCGCCCGACAGAGACTCATACCAGATGCTGGTGACGTCCAGAAAGGACAACTGGTACTAACGGAGCAAACACGCACCCACCTACGTTCAAATACTTTCATCCTAAACTAGGTGTGGTGGACAGGGCTTCGTTAGCTGGTGCCGTGGGCTTTGTCCCTTACTACTCAGGCCGGCTAAGCCAGAGAATTGGGTGACCTACACAGGCCTGAGACAGTCTGTGTTTGTACATAGTCTTGCTATTTCGAATGACAATATTGATAACTTGCGTGATGAATTGCATGTTTGTTCTGAGATTGACTCTCTTGGTGTCAACGGTCATGAAGAGACTGGTGTGACTTCTTTTGTTCAAGAGGCTTGTGCTGCAGTTTCTGCTCCGGATGGTTCTTATGCCGTGATGGAGAAGAATGCTGAGTTACAAAACCTCAACTCTTACTTTTCCCGACCCGTGTCCTTGAACAGATCAACCATTTCTACCAATAGGTCTGTCATGTATACCAAAGAGGTCACGGCTCTTTCTTCTTTGTTTCCTCGCTTTACTGACCGCGTTCTTGGGGCTTACGGGATGAGGTACACCATGGTTTTCACACTACAGGTCGCAGCGACGCCATTCCATCAAGGGGTATTGGCCATGGCCTTTCAATACGGAGAAATTTCGCTTAACAACGTGATTAACTCTGTTACTAGGTTCACCAACCTGCCCCACGTGCGACTGGACCTTAGTTCTGAAACTATGGTGCAGCTCAGGGTGCCCTTCCTGTACACCCATGAGTTCATGCCTATTGCAGATGCAACTGGCGGGCCTTATGGTACGATAGGGGTTTCTAACCTGACGCGCATGCCTTCAGTCGAAGGCATGGGCCCTCCGACCTATCACTTGTTTGTGCATTTGGAAGACTTGGAGTTCTTTGGTGCCTCCCCTATGACACTCACAACTGTGT
>JAOZIG010000270.1 GCA_026014515.1 Candidatus Bathyarchaeota archaeon
TATGACAAGTGGCCGACATGGCTCTTGGCGTGGTCTCAAATACGTTGAGTGGAACGGTCTGAATAGAAATCCAGATCCTAACGCTGATCGTATGCTACCCAACGACTATTACAAGTGGTCGTTCCATAGGGCTAACCCTTCTTGGGACCCTTGGACGCATACTTATACGTCAATGGGTGACAAATTGGTGACTAAAGCACTCATTCGGTACTTATGGCCTAATGTGTACGCCGGGCTACAAAACTTCGTAGTCCGAAAACTTGCTGAAGCTGTGTCACAGCAACAGTATTTGGCTGATCTTTATGAAGCCAAGTCTGCTGTTGACATTGTGACGGTTAAGCTGGCGCAAGTTTTGAAGCTAACACGAAAGCTTAGAGAGTTGCCTGCGACTCTCTTGAGGTTCAAGGGTAGGTCGGCAGGAGCCGTAGTGTTAAAGCCAAAGAGCATCAGAGGTAAAGGATCTCGAAAGAACAGAAAGAAGCCTGAAAAGGTCGATCTTAGTGTTGTTCCAGCCGAATGGTTAACATATTGGTTTGGTATAGCACCAACTGTTGGTTCTGTATCTGGTCTCGCCGAAACGTTCAATGTACCTTTTGACCCTGTACCCGTAAGGGGAAAGAGTCCAGAGTCATCATTCGTTTATGGTGAAAGTACAGTTCAGGCGCAAGTCTCTTTTAGATGCTTGCTACAAATCAAGAACCCGAACGTCGGGATAATCGATCGCATGGGATTAGGAAACTTTGTTTCCACTGCGTGGGAACTAGCTCCATGGTCTTGGGCGGTTGATTATTTTGGTAATATGGGTGAGCTCTTTGCTAATTTTGACGGTTTGTTTAAAAACGTCGATATGATAAGAGACTCATGGACCTGGTTCATCACTAGCCAGTGGCGAACTCCTAATTGGCCCCCCGGCTCGCCGGATGAGGTAGGTGTTGGTTTTTGTATAGAACGACATCGAACACTTCCGACGACGTATTTGCCGGAACTCAATATCGATCTCTCGTTCCAGAGGGTGTCATACCTTCTGAGCGCGATATCTCTTACCTTAAAAGGAAAACTATCATGAGCGTAAGTTTATACTCTCAATCCGCGTCGCCACTAGGCAAAAGCATCTACCGTTTCGTGGGTGTTAGTGCGCCTGCGCAATTCATTCCAACGTTAACTTTCGAGGCGAAAGCCAATGGAAGTGGAACGAATAACTGGGTCACAGTGGATAGTACATATGCACTGATCGCGGTTGTTGACGGAGTCACTACACCGACCGATACGTTTCGTATGAAAAGTGAGTTCACTTCTCTTCAGAACGTCATCGCTGACACAGAGCGTGCTCGACTGTTTGATGAGCATGTGCAATTCTTGTTGGATAACAAGGCAAACATTTTGGAAGGGAAAGTTCGCTAACCCATTCTTCTCACATGGAGTTTTCAGTATGAAACCTAATGAACTGGTTGGGTTGTCT
>JAOZIG010000494.1 GCA_026014515.1 Candidatus Bathyarchaeota archaeon
TCTCCTTCCTTCAGCTCAACGCAAACAAAGAAAGATCCTTTTACACACATGGGCCAGTCCTGGTTGTGTATGGCAAAACCAGGACTGGCCGGTTTCTTCTTTCTGTTTTCCTTCAGACATCTCGAGGAAGAGACATGATCTCCTCCCATCGTCCAGTTTGAGGCCTCTGGATGCGGCGGTGCTGAAAGCACTGAATCAAGTATTCACTCGAGTTCTCAAGCTCAAGCGAACTGTGAGGCGGAATCCCCACTATTACACAGATGTAACCCTGATGAATGCACCTATTTCCGTGTCGGAAGAAGTGCCTCCAGATCCATGATACGATTGCATTGTAACTTCAATGGTGTCTCCTTCCTTCAACTCAACGCAAACAAAGAAGGATCCTTTTACACACATGGGCCAGTCCTGGTTGTGTATGGCAAAACCAGTAGCTAGAAAATGAGCAGTTTGAGCTACTCCATTGATTCTCAGTTCGCAGAGAGCGTCCCTGAACTGAGAGCTGGCGTGTGCCCTGTACCATGAGCAATTAACATCTATGTTGTAGTTTCCACTTCCTGTGACAGTGAGTGTTCTGTTTTGGTTGGACAATTTGAGGTTTGCACCATTACAGATTTGACTGAATTTCATATATTGGTGAATTTCCACACTGTTTTGGATCTGACCAGCTTCTGGTTGGTAAAAACTACATGACATATTCTTTGGAGGACCTTGATCCTGGAGGACAACTCTATTAAACAATCTGCACTTGTACTTCACAAACAAACGGCAGATGTTGAATGGTGTTTCATACAACCCTTCACAGGTCGCATATAGATTGCCCACATCATATGTCTTGATGTCGGAATTTCCAGGTAGTCCACCAGTTCTCACAAACATCGCGGTTGTCTGGGTGAGATCTGGCTTTGTGCTGCGTATCTTAAGTGGCAAACATGGGAGATTTGCGTCATACGGCTTGAGGGACAGAGCTGCAGTTTGTGATGCAGGCGGAGAAAGAGCTGGGTTGTAATTAATGGCGAGAGCAACTTGTCCTTGCTGCCCTCCTATGGCATATTCACTGACCAAAGGAACAGTGAAGAATTCGAGCTCTTCAAACATGTACTTTTCGTAGACCTTGGCCTCTTGGGATAAGATTGGGAAGGTTGATGACTGTCCAGGGTTTAATGGATATGAAGCACAAATATGGTACGCTCCAGACCCCTGAGACTCAATCACACCTACAGGCTCTGTCTTTTCGATCAATACACCTCTGTCTGAACCGCTCCTTCCTCGATTGAACATGCTAAAATTGGTATTGATGTTCACCTCGCGAGTGCGTCTTGGCTTGAAGGATTGGTTCATGGTGTTCACATTCCCTTTCTTTTTAGGTTTGGATTGTGATTTTTGGTTTTTAGATTTGTTGTTAGTTCTGGTATTTATCATGAGTTTTAGATTATAGTTGATGGAACTACCATCATATC
>JAOZIG010000298.1 GCA_026014515.1 Candidatus Bathyarchaeota archaeon
GTACTGGAACAAAGACAAAGACTGCTGGGTAATGGTGGATACCCAGATCGATGAGTTCCAGAGCGGAGCACTAAACCTAGCATTTGATACCCTTGATGTACCACATGACAAGTTCATCACAGGAGGCGCTGCTTGGCAGATGTGCCGAAAAGGAAAAGCAGACCCAGATACTTTCGGCATACTGGATATGCATGGAATGGGTTTCATCAGAGGCGACATGATCAGAGACCTAGCAGCACTCGCCAAAACACCTCTTCTACCATGGGACTGCTGGGGCGTCATCTTAGACGATGACATCAGAGACATCGAGTTACTGGACCAAGTAGCAGAAACAACCCAACCAGCAACAATGAATTACACTGAGATAATGCGGCTCAACGAGCACCCACGCCTCAAAGTTCCAGAAGTAATCACAAGCTGGGAAGGCACTGGACCCCCAATCAAGGTCAAACTATCAGAGGTAATGGAGAAAATATAGATGGATGATGACCACGCAGACAAGCTCAGGAAAAACACTGTTGAGATAGCCGAGGTCTTGACAGCCTTATCCCATGAATCAAGACTGTTGACCCTATCGTTTCTGATGGACGGTGAGAAGGACCTTAAGTTCTTGATGGAGAAAACCGAGTTGTCTAAGAATGGTCTCGTCAACCATCTATCAACTTTAATTGACGCTGGAATTGTTGAACGGGTTTCAAGGGGAAAATATGGGCTCACCAAGGATGGCGCGGGATACGTATCGGATATGGTTGACCAGTACCTTGTCTCTGAGAGGTACAGAACCAAGCGCCAGAGAATAGATACAAGCATGTATCAGTGGAGGATTCAAACAGTGAACGAGAAAATAGTTAGTAACCCAGCTGAGTTCAAACCAAGCTGGTTCAGTTATCAGGGAGCAGTAAAAGGAGCACTGGACTCCCTCGGAGTAGAAGTAGAGTTTTCAAAAGTAGTCGCCGTCTCAGGGTATGGATGGATAACAAACGCCATGAAACATCACCTTTGCCCATCAGCACCATCCGCGTTCCACAGCGACGTATGGACCAGCATCTATCGGGCAACAGAAAACCTCGGCTACAAGATAGAACTAACTGAATCAGGTATATTCGAGTGGGACGAGAAACAGAAACCCACACCAGAGTCAGTGAAAAACGCCGAAAAACAGTTTCGAGCCGTGAAAAAGGAAATCGACGCTGATAACCCAGTCGTGTTATGGGGTATCCCCATCCCAGAGTATGGCATAGTAAACGGATACCGTGGCGAGGAATACATAGTCAGCACCTTCAGACGTCTACTAGAACAACCAGATACACCCATACACTACACAGGGCTGATGGCACCAGGTGGATTATGCTTCATAAAATTCACAGAACCCAAACAGATAGACCCTAAACAAGTCGCATTAGAAACACTCAGGCTAGGATTCAAACTAGGAACTGGAAACGTGCCCCAGATACCTG
>JAOZIG010000068.1 GCA_026014515.1 Candidatus Bathyarchaeota archaeon
GTAATCGATGCCTTGAAGGAGATTCTCGCGACTTTAGCTGGGATGAAGAGTGGGAACTCTCACGAATTGACTGTAGAGATGGTGAACGCGATCAAGACGGGGTTTGGATAGTTACAACTACTGACGCATATTCCATGGAGGCGTCAGCCGAGCAGTGTGTTCATGCTGCCCTCGACAACGCTATGCGAAAATTCAGGAGAATGCCACGCTGGGCAGAGTTACAGATTATCATATTAGAGTCTTCGTTAATGGCTCCGTCAGAGCTAGCAGCTAGCGCAGTAGAGAACTACCTAACACAAGACAAAGGACTTATTAATCACTTCCTCATTGTGCAAGGTACAGATGTGAACGAGGCCAAAGCTATCGTGGCTTCCCTACGACAAGAAGCAGAAGCTTCTCAGCAACGCCAACAGCGGCATATCCTCGAATCACCTCTCTCAGATACGCGAGTACAGAAATTCAAGGACGATTACTTGAAAAGCCGTGAGGAAATAGGTGCAACAGAAAAGATATTCAAATATTACGGCTCTTTTAAACAACAATCTACACTTAACCACCTGAAAAATTTTGGCTTTAATAAACTCGTTCATAAAGGTCCGTTTGTCGATGGCTCGAATTGGAGTGACATAGGAGGATGGGAATTCGCCGTAGCAGAAGAGCGTTATCTTCTCAACAAGCTACACGCCTGTCTTACAGAGTCTACTGGACATACCGGCCAAACTCTACCTACGGCCATTGCCCCACAACCAGATAGAATCTTTGGCGCAGCTAAACAGATGGTTGACTTGCTAGGCAATAGCGGCCAGAACCTGATAATATTGGCCGCCCATCTGGACATTGATGTAATTGTTTCTCTAAACAAAGTACTAACCACTCCAAGATGGGAACTTGGAGATGAACTCAGGACAAATTGGATTCTGGGTAAATATGAAGATTGCCCTGTTCTACATTTAGGTGACTCAACTTCGAATTGTCTCTATGTCGTTGATATACCCAGATTCGCTGCTCTCGTTCAGTACGATCCGAAAGTGGACTTGCAAGTGTTAGCGATAGACGAAGCAGCCGCGAAGCAGATATTGGAGAATAACCCCGACCTTAAATTAGATATAAGCACCATTCTGTCCAAGGTTCACCTCTTCCTGTACCAGTCTTACGAGATTCAGGTACTTGATCAAAAAGCTGTCTGGTCTACAAAGTTTTCATCTTGATAACCGTAAAACAAGAATAGTATTTACTTAATCTTTAATGATATCACTTGAGATACTTTAACAAATCACCACAGCCTCGTTCTGGCACTTCTAATATCTCTCATCACCCCCCTACCCCATCACCCCCACCCTACGGAAAATACCTCTTTACTATGGCTTCGGCTTTCGTGAGCCATTCCTGCCTTTGCTTCAATGTGCTGGTGACGATAATCCGGAAGGTCTTTCGGTAGAAGTTCTCCACGCCGCAAA
>JAOZIG010000318.1 GCA_026014515.1 Candidatus Bathyarchaeota archaeon
ATGCCCGGCGCTTCCAGCTTTTCTCGTTGTATTTTAATGCTAAATATAGCTGTTTTAATAGTCCTTTATCATTGACCCAGGCGCCTTTTGTTTTTGTGACCTTACGCATTATACGATGCAGTGCTTCAACGGGATTAGTCGTATAAATCATCCTCCGGACATTACTGCTATAATCCATAAAGGCCATAAGCTCAGTCCAGTTTTCTTCCCATTTAGGCTTGATCTCGGGATATTTGGCATCCCACTTTTGGCCAAAAGACTCAAGAGCAACTGATGCTTGATTCCTGTCTGCTGAGGAGTAAATCTTGCGTAGGTCTGAGCATACAGCTTTGATGTCCCTATCACTGACAAAACGGGTAGAAGTACGAACCATATGGACGATACATCGCTGTATAAGAGATTGAGGGTATACCTGATCTATGACTTCTTTGAAGCCCTTAAGTCCGTCTACACAAAAGAAAAGAACATCTTCAACGCCGCGCCTCTTGATATCTTCCAGTATCAGCCCCCATTGACGGGAGCCCTCATTATCACTCAGGTAAAGTCCCAGAACATCTCGCTCTCCATGTACATCTACCCCATAAACAGTATATACCGCTTTAGAGATGATTTGACCTGCTTCTCTGACTTTATAGTGTATGGCATCCAGGTAAACTATTACCTGACATGGAGCTAACATACGTTCTTGCCATTGAACTATCTCTGTCCATACACGATCAGTTACCGAGCTTATTACGCCCGCGCTTACTTCAATACCGTAAAGTCTACGAAGTTGATGACGTATATCTTCAACTGATTGACCTCGTGCATATAAACTCAAAATTATATCATCCAGACCTGAACCCAGCTCTCGTTCCCACTTCTTTATCAAGATTGGATCATGATCTCCATCACGATCACGCGGAGTATGTACCTCAAGTGGCCCGGCTGTACTCCTGACAATTTTATGCGTGTGTCCATTACGCCTGTTGCCTTGGCCCGAAGGTGTGGTCGTGCTTAAATGCTGATCCATCTCACCTTCCAGGGCAGCATTTACTAATGTCTGAAGCATGTCTGTGAAGATGCCCCCATCACCCAGGATGGGATCTCCTCTATATAACCTGCTTAGTATTTCTTCCCGCTTCTTTGGGTCCGGTATGAGATCTTCCAGGTTAGGTCGATCTACTCGTTTCTTTTTTGCCATAGTCAAAGTTATTCATATTTACTTGTTTAACTCTGACACACTTTTTTGAATACCCTCCCATTGTCGCCCAGTCGCCCTGTCGCCCTGTCGCCCAGTCGCCCAGTCACCCAGTCGCCCTGTCACCCAGTCGCCCTGTCGCCCAGTCGCCCAGTCGCCCTGTCACCCAGTCGCCCTGTCACCCAGTCGCCCTGTCACCCAGTCACCCTGTCACCAGTTATCCTCCTATTATCTTTAAGACTGAGTCAGAAATCCTGACTGCAAGACTGCAGGACT
>JAOZIG010000424.1 GCA_026014515.1 Candidatus Bathyarchaeota archaeon
CTGCTCTGCTGACAGCCCCCCCCTAGTTCGCGCCATAGGTATGAAATAGGTTGAGACGCTTGACTCTAAATTCTCAAGTTTGTAACCATCGGAGCAGAGATAACTACTGTGTGAAATCTTGTTGGACGATTGGGCCCCTGCTATAAGAGCTATTTCCAGTGCTGCTTTACCTCACGTCTGGCGTGCTGTCAAAAATTCCTCTTTCGGCTAGAAAGCTATGGGCTTATTACGAGATTATCTAGGTATTGACATCAATGATGACTCAATCATTATGGGACCTCATTTTCAACGAGCTGCTTCTTATTAACGTTAATTAAACTGGGCAGACTTTTCTTAAAAATATTCCTCTGAATCCTCCGCTTATGATGGCGTTTCTACTCAAGCTATATGCAGCATGCTCTTCCCTGAATACGTAAAGAGTCGAATACCCTCCGATTAGACTGTCAAGTGTGGTCTAGTAGCCAAGTAATATTCTACCACGATTACTACTAATGCTTCAGGTCACGTTGGGTTTTGTTTGCGCCCCTGGTATCTTTGCACTGGTAATTGGATTCAGGTCTTGAACGCTTCAGATTTTTCTTCTTCGACTTGGTCTTAGGCTTCTGCTGGATCCTGGACCAACGGCCCTTTGCAAGGACTTACTACCGTTACCGGTTATCGATTAACAGCTTGCTGCGTAGAGATCCAACCTATTGTTTCATCACTCAACAATTCCGGTATGATCACGACTTGCATGAACGACGATACTACAGCCATCTCCGCTAACACTCTTCCAGTAACTCCAGTAACAGTTCGAGATAGTCAGTATTTAACTTATGGCAATCTGATGGGCTCCTCCGGGCATAGATTGGTCTATCATAATGATAGCGTTGGTGACTCTTCCTTCTAACAATATTCAGGTTCACCTCTAGAAACTGATTATATGGTGGTTGTTGTAACCGGCGCTTAAGCATCCTCAGCAGTCTTATAGTTGACGATCACATATCAATGCGAATTTACTTCGGTAGGGAATGTATTAGTTGAGCAGTCAACTACTCCTGCTGGACCCGCCACTCTAAAATGCTTAGCCTCGGCTCTTGCGGCTAATCCCAACTTAAGACTATTAGGGCACTAAGAGTCCGTGTAGTTGTATTCTGCTCTGCTGACAGCCTCCCCCAGATATGATTCCGTTCTGAATACTTTGCTCTCTTAGCCCCTGATCACTGCAGGGCGGCAAATATTCACTAATTCCGGATCTCAATTACCTGAAGCTTGACCAGATTGCTCGATGACATCTATCGACTTCTCTTGAGAGCGTCTAATGACTTAGACTCTCAACACTTTAGCAGAAGGCTCTGCTCCTAACATGCGGGTTGCATGTCCTGGCTGGAAGCCCTCTGATCCAATGTCTGAGCGATACCCTGCTGCGCGGCGGGATTTTCTCATCTGGAATCGGAGTATCTTCTTCTGTT
>JAOZIG010000253.1 GCA_026014515.1 Candidatus Bathyarchaeota archaeon
CTACCAGTTCGTTACAGACAAGGGTTCCAGCTTTGAAATTGGCCCTTCCAGCGCACCCTACGATTATCTGTTAGGGGCTCTTAGTGGATGTCTTTTCAAGACCTTTGAAGAGATAGCCGAAAAGATGCGAATCAGTTGGGAACATATCAGTTTCGACGTAGATGGCGAGAAGCGTGATGATCCTCCTACTACTCTTAAGTCACTACATATCACGGTCCAGGCAACAGGAGTGGACAACCAAAAGAAATTCCTGAAAGCCTTTGAAATGGCTTCCCGGTACTGTTCAATCTACCAGACCATTTCACACGTAAGTGAGATGGATTACTCAGTGGACTTCCAATAACATTATGGGAAACAACGCTCGATATACCAATATCCTTCTCTTCGAAGCGTTTGAAATTGCTTTACGGCAACTCTTAGCTGAAGATGAGGTAGTGTTATCCTGGCCGAAGGCAAAGACAAGTCTTGCCCACTGCTTGGCATCCCAATTGCAATTGAGCCTGAGAAAAGTACTTAGCCTTTCAGAAGATCTAGCAAATCCCAACTTCTTCTCCCTTCCCGGAAACATCAAGGTAGATATCCAGAGGCAAGGACTTGATGTGCTTGTCCATGACAGGAAAGGAACCAAGCTTCTAGGTATCATTCTGGGTAATGATTATCTTTCCAAGGCTCAGCAAAACCATCTTCTTCAGGTCCAGAGTGAGGGTTGTCAACTTGTTCTGGGAACATCGTTCCTCCCCCAGAAGGAGTATATTCTGCTCTACAGTCCAAAACAGGATAGTTTGGAGTACTACCACTTCAACAAGGCTGACGGTACCACAACCCATCTCAAACAGAAGGATGTGGATGGAGAAGAAGATACCCTACAGCTGTTGTTGGGGATCAAGGAACGGAAAAAGAAACGTAGGAGACAGATCAGCGAACGGGATCAATAACCCTGCTACGTCCTGTCATTTTGTCCACCGTTCGTTTGTGGGCATCTTCACAGCCATGCCAAGGTTTATCTGCATTTTCTGATTTGTACTTCTGGGTCATCCAATGAACATCCTTCGCAATCCTATCGAGGTTGGCAACCTCCAACTGTGCCATAGCACGAACAAACTCTGGATACATCGTGGATGAGAGTGCTTTCTGTCCTATTTCCAGCAAGAGAGAGAAGTGATGAAGACAAAATCCTTTCCCTTGTGAGAGTGCTTCACGGAATGCAGGATCCTCTCCCCACAGATAGCAGGTCGTATACAGGTAGCGCTGGAGCCGCTCTTCCATAGCTGAGCAAACAAGGCACCCCGTCTCACGCGACTCCAATACTGCTTGAAAAGCTCCTACTGCTTTCTTTGCTTGCCTGGGACTTTTCGCTGAAAGCAGTCCATTGATTGCTGCCTCACCCTTCTTCCTCGTTGTATCGAGGTAAGTGTCACTCATTAGTGCAACACCCTGGGGCTTATTGG
>JAOZIG010000406.1:0-1051 GCA_026014515.1 Candidatus Bathyarchaeota archaeon
AGTTTACTCCACGAGTAGCCTATCAGAAGATGACTTTCAAAGATTAAGCACCGGAGGATTCGGAGACTCCGCAAACAGTTACGCTTGGGGTGTCCAATACTTTAACGGTGCCCTATATGTTGGGACAAATCGACATCACCTGTGGTCTGTTCTCGAAGGCTTAAGCACCAATTTCGAAATGCTGGGGTTACCTATATCCCTAGATTCTGGGGCTCTAGCGGATTCCCCTCAGTATCCTATAGGCACAGAAGCTTGGGCTAACGAGATGCGCGCAGAAATCTGGCGATACCAAAACGGTCAATGGGGACTGGTTCATCAAGCAGGTATACTAAATCTTGGCGCTCAAGGCTACTATCCTGAATCCTACGGATACCGCATGATGGGCACGTTTAATGAAAAACTCTATGTTTGCGGTTTAGGTACCTGGTGGCCGCCAATGCCCATAAGCCGAGTCATAACATCAGAGACGGGCGACGCGGGTTCTTGGCAGGATGTCTCTGGAGCTATCGCGGCAACAAATAATGTGCGGGGCTTAGTTGAGTACAAAGGCAAACTCTACGTGAGCGCTTCAACACCCGGTTCCTCGGTTTCAGGCGCAGGCTTAGGCGCAGTTTGGTGCTCAGCTAATCCCGGCGTGGACCCCTGGGTAAAAGTATGTCAAGACGGTTTCACAGGTGCCGAAAGCAATAACACTGAAATTCCCTATTTGACAGTTTTCAACGGTTACCTATATGCTTCAACCCTAAACTATGAGCAAGGATTTGAAATCTGGAAAACAGATGGCTCAGACAGAAACCATGACGGCATCTACGAATGGACTCCGGTAATTAAGGACGGTTTTGGCGACACATGGAACCAGTGGGGCATGACCATGGAGGTATTCAACAATCACCTCTATGTTGGCACAGCAGTCGGCGTTGGCATGGTCATAAAAAACAACACCATAGCAGGCACAAGACCCGCTGACTTGATACGCATAGACAAATACGACCACGCAGAACTCGTTATGGGCTCCTACATTGCCTATGACCCAGTCGAAGGCTACCCAACG
>JAOZIG010000406.1:1061-1448 GCA_026014515.1 Candidatus Bathyarchaeota archaeon
TATAGAACTCCACTGAGCAAATTGCCTGCAGGATTTGGAAACCCCCTCAACGTCTACATTTGGCATATGGAAGTCCACAACGACGTCTTATACGTCGGAACATTTGACATGTGTGGCTTCCTCAAGTACGCGCCAGCGCTCATCAATAACCTCTTTACTTCCCAACAAATCGAACAGTACAAAACCGAAATACTTCTCCCCGCGGTCCAGAACCTGTTAAAGCAGTATCCCGAGTACCAAACACAAATCTACGGTTTACTCAGACAATTAGAAACAGCCGACCTCCAACAAATAATCGCATATATCGACAAAAACTTTGCAGGCGCAGACCTATGGAAAACAAGCGATGGCATAAATTGGCAACCCGTTACGTTGAACGGCTTTGAC
>JAOZIG010000409.1 GCA_026014515.1 Candidatus Bathyarchaeota archaeon
GGGTTCGAGACTTCGTTCGGTGCACTTTTCCGCATATCCAGGTTGACGAGCTACAGGACACTAGTCTTCTGCAACTTACTCTGGTTCAGTTACTCTACAATCCCGAAAGATCGCGCGTTTTCGCCGTTGCCGATGACGACCAGATGGTTTACGAGTGGCGAGACGCCCGACCGGAAACCCTGCTGGAATACGAAAACACCTTCGAGGCGGATGTTGTCATCCTGAGATATAACTACCGATGTCCTAAAAACATCGTAACGGTAGCAAACTGCATTATAGCCAATAACCATGGTCGTCGCGAAAAAATAGTGACTTCAAAACGTGAGGACGTTCTTGGCAGGATCACGCTCTCACACTGGAGTTCTCAAGAAGATCAGGCTTCTTTCATTACAACGCAAATCTCAAATACCACCGGTGACGGTGACAGTGTCTACCAGAACTATGCCGTACTGGTTCGCTATCGCCAGAGCTTGCAAGCTGTTCAAAGTGCATTGGAAGAATCTGGTATTCCGTTCATTGAAATAGGTGGAAGAGATGTAGAAGATAGCCCATTCGTGCGTATATTGATGGGATGCCTCCGTCTTGTGGCAGGGCAACCCTACGGGCAAGAAGCTATCAGACGCGCTTGTGGAAAAGCTAATCAGTTACTTGAAGGCGATGTATTCCAAGTAAAGAAAGCTATCGCAGTAGCCAGGACTATAGCGCAGCAATTCGACAGGAATCTGATTCATGCTTTAGCCAGGCAGTTAGAAGTCATAGCCACTTTAGAAAACTATGGCCATGACGCAGACGCTATACGGGTACGCCGTTTTCTTGATACAGTTGATCTGGCAAAATCAGAATCGGACTGGCAGGACTATCCTAGTATGCTCAGAACATTAACGTTTGAGTTTAACTCTCTACAAGTTAGAGTAAACATGCAATACGATGCTATACGTCTCATGACTATCCATGCAGCTAAAGGATTACAGTTTCCGGTGGTTTTTATCCCTGATTTAAGTGATGGAACTTTCCCTAACTTGCGGAGTAGGAACCGCAGGCCAAATTTAGCCGAGGAACGGAGATTATTATTTGTCGCTATTACACGTGCCCAAGAAGAAGCGCATCTGTTGTGGTCAGATATAGGACCTTACGGTTATCCCGCTGACGCTTCACCCTTTATAGATGAAGCACTTCAGACTGAAGATGGCTGCATAGAACGGCTAAATGAGTAAGAAACAAAAATATTGGATTTAATACTCTCAAGGCTAACTAATCTTTAAGGACGTTGCAGGATTCGAACTATAGTTACGCTATGCTGCCGCTTGGAGAAGGCGGGAATAAAGGGTTTTGAGGTAATTGTATTACCATTAAGGTAATCTTATTACCTTAAATAGCTGGCTGAGGAGGAAGGATTCGAACCTTCGTTGACGGATCCAGAGTCCGCTGTCCTACCACTAGACG
>JAOZIG010000460.1 GCA_026014515.1 Candidatus Bathyarchaeota archaeon
CGAGACATCTGCCTCATATGTTATCTCAGGGAGTTCATTTAGGCCCGTACTCCCCAAATACATTCTAAAAGCATCATCTACTTCAGAGTGGGTTGTCTCATACTCCCCGTTAGCATAAGCAAGTTCACCATCCAGAATAATATCGTAATAGCCGGGTACCCAACTTGCATTCGACAAAACAATACCCGTAGGCCAGTTAACAGGCACTTTAACAGCCTCACCCGGATGAACCACACCCTCTACATCAAAGTCATCACAGGGGAACACTCTATTCCACGGGTCTCTGATGGTTATGGTGCCTGTGGATCTTACTACATCGACATCTCCCAAGTTTGTCGTGGTTACAATCAATTGTACTGTGTCTCCGAATTTCCACTCCGAGACCGCTCCGACGGTTCCAATAGTGAAACAACCTATCATTAACAATAATAGCACTAGTTTTGCACAGCTTTTCATACTTTCAACCCCTAAAACAATCAAAAATGTTCACAAGTGTTTATAGAATTATCTATATCCGATACTCAAAGAACCTGCTTAGGACTTTTATCCTAGGGCGTCAATGGGTTCAGAGTAGTGAACAATTATGGTATTACCAGTCAAAGTATTCGAGGTCAGGGGACTTGAGGGAAACCCCCTTGACCGGCTAACAGGATGGCGAGAAACAGAGCAAGTAGAAGGGGAGGAAGACCTCCAACTAGTAACAGAGATAATCGAGACCAAAGACAATGAAGGAACAGTCTCAGGCATATTTACAAAAGACTTCTACCGAGAACACACATACAGACGCAGAGTCCTCTCCAGTCCACAGACAGAGGAAGCACCCTTCTGGATACTCAAACACAATGACCGCCACTTCTTAGTCGTCATGGCTCCCAGTGTAGCACGTGGAGTAAAGAAGCTGCTGAGCAACCACGTAGCTGTCGCACTTGGAGGTATACTGAACGCGGATGTACGTGAGTCCAAGATTACCCCTGAGGTACTACAACGACTCCACGAGTCCAACCCACAGGCAACCAACCTCATCTGGTTTGATAACGTGGACTTGCCGGGTGTTGACAAGCTTTGTCTGAGTGGTCAGGGTTTAGCTGATACCGGGATGTACAAGGAGTATATCGACCACGGGATGATCTGGTACGTGGTCTTCACCAGCCAGCCAAAGGGTTACACGGTGGGTATGACACGGAGTGTCGTAATCACTAACTTCAGTAAGACCACTGAGGAAGAGTTCATCGAGTTCGTCAGGGACGATATTCTGAAACTCATCGAAGCCTAAGAGCCCGTGTAGGGTTCTCCATCGATGAAGACCCTACCATTATCGTAGACGTAGATATTTCCCCTTACATTCGTGTTCTCAAGATAGACCGTGCTGTTGTCTCTAGCGGACACATCCCCCTCAATGAGACTATCTATGAACCTGTAGGTCACGTTCTCCTTGGCTAC
>JAOZIG010000301.1 GCA_026014515.1 Candidatus Bathyarchaeota archaeon
TACGATGCAACCGCTTGGCTGTCACCCAAAAGGATATTAGTGCAATTAGCACTAGGTTCGACCATAGAAACCAAATTTGCAGCATTGCAAAATTGCGCGGGGACAGAACGGCCGAGACCTGAATTCCAATTTGGGCTTCTCAACTCTACTGGGCCCTCAATCTTGAGGGTGTTATAGGTCAAGGCACCGGTAGGGCTATAACCTGATCCCGTATAGAGACCAGTTTGAGTGGCGAGACCTGCTTGAGCTGCGGACTCAACCACATAGGTTTGATCGCCACCGGTAGGCGAAACACCTCCTGGGGGTCGGAAGGTGTATAAAAGGGAACCATAGCTGAATGCGTAAGCGCACTGCCACAGATTAATGATGTCCGAAAACAGCTTATCACGGAACAGGACACCACTGGTAGTAGCAGCTTGCATTACAGGCGTTACAGCATACGGGTATATCTGTGAATAACCAGGGCCACCTATAAGGATGGCTTGACTGTTATAATGAAAAACCCGTTTTATGATCTGACGAAGTGATTTGATAGATTCACCACTTGTCTCAGTGTTCAAACGATCAGTAACACTGGATATTGAGGGTCCGAGGGCAAAGCACGGGGTCTCCTCATAAGATTCGACACCAGCTTGAGCTGTTGAGGGCGCGTAGGGCTCGTATTGCCAATTGGTGGGCACAGAAAACTGCATATCATCACCACCAGCCACTTCCATGAGAATATCTACAGACGTTGACACGGTAGTGGGGGCAACAAGAGGGTCGAGGACGTATACAACCAGAATCCCGATTCTGGTGCCTAAGTTGGACCATGGCGAAGACACCAAATAAGGGCAACAGACCTCAAAGGACGAAGTCTGGGATACGTCAACAATTTCTCTGAAGACGTATTCTGAGGAGGACAAAGCGGGATATGTTCCAGTGATACCGGGGTAAAAAGCAACAGCCAAACGACCTCTATGAAAAGAGGTTTTAACTAGTTTGAAGCGGTATTTAATTGACCCACGGTAGCGGAAAAATTGGTTGGCGGTGAAAGAGAGCGGGGTATGTACTTGTCCTTTACTCCAGGTGGTATAACCTTGTGGTTGAACATTGACACTCGTGATGACGGTTCCGGTAGTGTCTGAGGTTGACCAAGTGTAGCGGGACAGATAAGCATAATGTTTTATTATGAAGGAAAAATCCATCTCGTCCAAATTCGTAGGTATCGAAGAAGGAACGACAACGGAGTTCTCAGATAATACGCCCAGTGGCTTAGCCATAGACATGACGTCGCTGACGGCCAAATAAGGTGTAGTTTTCCGATCCATGCGCATAGGGGCAGCGACAGAAATAGGTTTCGAAAAACCCCATATACTGGCGCTCTTCGCAGCAAGCTTTGAAAACCAATTAAGGTTTCTAGCATAGGACCCTATAATAGGAACATTACCCCAAATTG
>JAOZIG010000470.1 GCA_026014515.1 Candidatus Bathyarchaeota archaeon
GCACCATCCTCATCCCAACACCAAGCTATTTCTACAGCCACCTTACCTCCTGGCATCGGTAAGACCAAGGCTGCCGAACATCTAGCCGGCCGACTAGCCGCTGAAATCAGGCCTGGAGGTAAGGTTGGCCTTGTACCCCGGGAATCTATAGACCACTGGGATGGATATCATGGTGAGGATGTTTTGCTCTGGGATGACTATGGCATGTCAAAAATAACAGAGGATTGCAACAAGTTGCAGGCTATAGCCGACACTGCACCACTGTCGCTCAATTGTGACAGGATAGAAAATAAAGGTATGCAATTCTCTTCTGATGCAATAATCATAACAACCAATGCCCCTGGCCCAGCCCCAGTGGACTTTGTCAACCTAGGCCCCGTGTGCAGACGTGTGGACTTTTTAGTTTACTGCTCCGCACCCGAGATTGAACAGACGCGGAGGGCTCACCCAGGTGACACCAATGCCATCAAGGATTTGTTTAAGAAGGATTTCTCACACCTAAAGATGGAACTAGCCCCACAGGGCGGTTTTGACAATCAGGGCAACACACCTTTTGGAAAGGGTGTCATGAAAACCACAACCCTTAACAGACTGCTGATACAGGCCACAGCGCTAGCCATGGAACGGCAAGATGAATTCCAACTTCAGGGGGCTGTCTACAACTTCGACGAGGACAGAGTGGCCGCCTTCACTAGTCTGGCTCGCGCTAATGGCCTGGGATTCATAAGTATGGCAACATTGGGCAAGAAACTAAGGAATGTTAAGACCATGGAAGGCTTGCGCAATGCACTACTGGGCTACAAGGTTGGAGAGTGTGATATAATCTGGAACACTAGAGTGTACTCAGTTAAGAGTGACGGAAGCAGTGTCACAATTAAAGAAAAACAAGCACCATCCTCATCCCAACACCAAGCTATTTCTACAGCCACCTTAGCACTGTCCAGACTACGGGCTGCCAGGGCTCTCGCATACGCCTCTTGTCTGCAAAGTGCTGTGTTGTCAATACTTCAGGTGGCCGGCTCTGCTGTAGTGGTGAGTAGGGCCGTAAAACGCATGTTTGGCACACGCACCGAACAGCCCATTCTGGAAGGCAAGCACAAAGAACACAACTGCAGAGTGCACCGTGCAGCGGCTGCCGGCCGTGGTCCTATTGGCCATGATGGAATCATTGAACGTTATGGCCTGTGTGAGAGTGAGCAGGAAGGTGAAGATGACCAGACTGTAGAGCTGCCTACCGCTGACAAAGAAGGCAAAAACAAAGGCAAAACCAAAAAGGGCCGTGGGCGGAAGTCCAATTTCAATGCATTCTCTAGGCGCGGGCTGAGTGATGAGGAGTATGAGGAGTACAAGAAAGTAAGAGAAGAGAAGGGTGGCAACTACAGCATACAAGAATACCTTGAGGACCGCCAGCGGTACGAAGAAGAACTCGCTGAAGTGG
>JAOZIG010000124.1 GCA_026014515.1 Candidatus Bathyarchaeota archaeon
ATGTTATTGAAGACGGTGGGTGAGAGGGTGCCCGCCTCGAGAAGCCCAAGTAATCTGATTAGCATGGTGGTGTTTTTCGTGATCTCATTGTTATTCCAGTCTATGCCGGGGTCGAAGCCCTGGGTGTTGTTGAATACAGTATCTATTGTTGATTCCATGTTGGAGTCAGGGTATTTTGTTTTATATTGATTGTTTAATGCTGGTAAATAGCCCCGGAACAGAGTCGTGATAGATATCTGGGATAAGTAGAAGCCATAGTTGGTTCATTTTGTGGTTGTTTTTTCCTTTATTTGACCATTGAAGCGTCTCCAGTCACCGCAGAATGGACCTCCTGCTTCTCGGTTGCATGAGGCTGCGTCTTTTCGGTATCTTAGGCATCGCCATGCGTGGATGCAGGTGCCTTGTTTGTGGGTCATTGTGTATGGGTGTGGGTGGTGGGGTTTATGGGTTGTTGACGTCTACTGGTGGGAAGAATGGGGAAAAATTTTCTCTGTTTTTTATTTGTTTTGTGACTGGTTTTTGTGGTTGTTTGATAAAAGTTGGGGGATAAATAGGGGGGGTTATTGTTTTTGTTGCTGCATGTATATGTATGCGGCTGCCGCGATGATGACCACTGCGACTATTACGTAGGTCCATGGGAATCCACTTGGTGGCTCCTCTGGGGCGGTTACCGTGTATGTGGCGGATTTATCTCCTGCCTCAACGGTGTATGTGCCCGCTGTCTCGCCTGTTAGGGTGAACTCTGCTGTCTCTGTGGCTCCGCCTGCTACGATTACTGTCTCGCTGTCAACCATGACATCATCAACGTATAGGTCTACTGCTTCTTGTCCACTGAGCTCTCCCGTGTTTTCCAAGGTGACAGTTACTGTTACTGATCCGCCTTCCTCAATGCTTGTGGGAGAGACTGCGATGCTCTTGTAGACTATATTGGCTGGCTCAGGCTCTGGTGGCGCTTCCACTGTGAAGCTGCCTGTGAGTCCATTTACCTCGACATCATATGTTCCAGCTGTTGCCTCTGAGACGGTCCATGTTACTGTGGTTGATGCGTCTGGCATCAGTGTAACCATCTCGGTTTCAACGGTTGTTCCTGCTACTTTGAGGTTTACTCCTTCTGTGAATTCTATTAGTCCATCGTTTGTTACTTCAACGCTGATGGTTACTAGTTCGCCTTCCTCAACCGTTGCTGGGTTGATGGATAGGTTGCTCACTGTGAGTGTGCCTAGTTCTGGTAGCTTTGCTTGTGTTGTCTCATCCAAGTATGGGTAGAGGGTTGTTCGTTGTGCTCCGCTCATGCTTAGGAAGATTTCTTCGAGTTTGGAGTCGCCGAGATAACTATAGACGAGTGCTAGATCTTCGTAGCTTTCAGTTTCCATCCATGCATCCACTATGTCAATGACTTTGGTTATGTCCATTACTTCGAATAGTGCTGCTACTGT
>JAOZIG010000341.1 GCA_026014515.1 Candidatus Bathyarchaeota archaeon
CTTCTTAGATATTGTTATATATCATGAATAAACTTCTCTCTTACTTTTTCACTACTTCCAATTGCACGTAATCCATCGAGTTCCGAATATGTACAAGTATTATCACTATTAGCGGATAGGTGATATACTTTAGTCTGATTCTCTAAAAGGTCAAAGAATCCAATCATCATTTGACAGGTTCTATCTCCACCTTTTTCTGATGCTTTCTGGTATCTTTTTTGGAAAATATATCTGATTTCTTTGATATCGTATAATCGATTTTCATTGAAGTAACGTTTTAGGTATTTCTTGATATATGTAGCTGAACCCACATTTCCAGAGTAGACTAAACCTGCATATTTAGAGAGCTTGAAAAGTTTAGGTGCAATATCTTCTTTTTGTCCAACATTAAATGTAATTCTAGAATCTGTTACAAAAAAGACACCATCCGGTTTAACTGGAATATTTTTAAAAATTCCATTACAATTTCCAGCTACTGATAAAGTCACATCTAATAAGCTGTAGTTATTTATTAAAATAATATCTGCTACGGGTATGAAGCCGAATACTGAAAACAACTAGTATAAAATTGTCTCTAATAGTGGAATCATTTGTTTATGCATCAACAATTATCAGTTATATGTGCCAAATTTTATCACGATAAAGCTATGCATCTTGTGTGAGAATATTATGAATCCAGACGTGGTAAGTCTAGGAGAGCCAATGGTGGAGTTCTGCGCCACCACCGTTGGAAGACTGAGTGCAGCACCTTTATTCAAGCGAGGATGGGGCGGAGACACAAGCAACTTCGCGGTAGCAGCCGCAAGACAAGGCTTGAAGGTAGCCCATATCTGCCGATTGGGAAGTGATGAGTTTGGTAAGAGCTTCCTTGAACTGTGGGAGAAGGAGGGTATGGATAATAGCCGGGTTATCGTTGAGCCTGGTGCCTTTACAGCCATCTATATCATCAGCCTCATGGAGGGTGGAGGACACGACTTTACATACTACAGGGCAAACGCTGCAGCTAGCAGATACAGTGTAGAGGATATTGACTGGGATTACTTGGACAAGGCGAAATATTTCCACAGCAGCGGCATCAGCCTAGCAATCAGCAAAACAGTACGAACGGCAGCCATTAAGGCACTGCACCATGTTAAGGATAACGGTGGATTCAACAGCTTCGATATCAACATGAGAGCCAAACTCTGGGACACAGAGACAGCCAGAAAGAGCCTAGCAGAGGCTTTTGAGGTCTGTGACGTGGTTTTCGCCAGCATGGAGGACATGAACACCCTCTACGGTATCACTGAACCCGAGAGAGCAGCGGAACACCTACGAGAAATGGGTGTAGAGACAGTTGTCGTGAAACATGGAGGTAAAGGATGTTTTGTCTCTACTGATGAGAAGAGCTTCACCATGCCCGGATACAAGATCACACCAGTAGACACCACAGGCTCAGGAGACGCCTTCGACGGAGCATGGATAAAAGGCGTGGATATGGGCTGGGAACTAGAGAAAATAGCTAGCTACAGTAACGCTGTTGGCGCTATTACCGCCACTGGACTAGGCGCAGTAGCACCTATTCCACGCTATGAGGAAGCCGTGAAGCTCATCAAGGAACAGGGCGGGGTATGGTAAACTCCACCGTATTGAAGGCGCGTATCAGTAGGGTTATCGCGGCTACCCGTTTTCCCTTCGTGGGGCAGACTGACTGGGATGAGAGCCGTACCACCATTGCCAATGATCCAGTCTATCCTGAGTGGAGTTTTGATACACCAGATGGATCATTAGCGCCTAGTGTGGTTGTGCTCAACGCTGATGGCTCAGTCAGGGAATGCGGAGAAGTTGAGCTAGACACTGAGTATAATGATAGCCATGTTAAGAAGTGGCGTACCATGAGTAGCCTCACTGGGATGGGTGAAAAGTTCAAAAAGTTCTTCCTCTACGTGCCTGAAGGCTCAGAGGAACAGGCGTTGAGGTTGCTTGAGGAGAGCGGGATCGAGTACGCTGGGCTTAGAACATGGGGTCTGGATAACTGGAACCTTGTCTTGAAGCCGTTTAAGACGCCTGATATGGCTAAGGATCATCGTTGAATGTAGTCGGCATAACATACATTTTCTTTTAACACAATTCACCCGAAAAACACCAGTATATCGGGTGAGAACGATGAATCGACGTGGATTAACAGGACTTGAGACAGCGATTATTCTGGTAGCGTTTGTGATTACTGCTTCAGCATTCGCCTTTGTAGTATTGAACATGGGTATGCTTTCAGCGGATCAGGCGCAGTCAGTTATCAGTAGCAGCGTAGAGGAGACCAGCGCAGCGTTATTGATGGACACTGACATCATAGGCACATTCAGCAACACTACTGGAACCCAGAGTGCCATCTGTCTGACCAAGGCAACATTCTACGTAAGGCTTAGTCAAGGTGACTCCCCCATCGATATGGATGACAGCAAAGTGGTGATCACGTACACAAACCCAAGGTGCCACACAGACATCTACGACACCAACGGCACGATCACGACCATCACCCCTGTAGCGGGAGACGGTGACAGCATGCTTGAAGCAGGTGAAAAGTTCAAGATAGTCATCGACTTTACACAAATAGACAAATCAGCGGTTGATCCAGCACAGGCAGATATGAACAACGTCTATACGCATCCCTATGAGGAGTTTAGGATCGAGATACAGCCAAGCGCAGGAGCAAAGTTGGCTATCGAACGGAGCATTCCACAGGTAGCGAACACTGTGATGGGCTTCTAATCCAGTTTATCATAACGCATCCACTTATCTGACTCTAAATCATAAAACCAGACACGCCTAGCGTTCACGGTTACCAGCTTTTTCAAGTCATAGATACGCATCGCTGATTCTCGGTCAGGGAAATCGAGGACACCACTGGAATTGTTTACAAGCTCAACGGCTGCGGGACAGTTCATATCCACGCCCAGTAGGATACCTTCTTCTGGGTCTGGGTCAAGACTGAAAGGAAACTGTCTGCAGGTAGCTGGACGTGTATCGTAGATGGTGCATTTGTTTTCTTTGAGGTTTGGGCAGCTTGGCTGTGTTAGCTGGTATGCATGTATCTTGAAGTCTTTATCGTAGGGGCGTTTACCGTAGCCCAGATAGGGTTTAACCTGTTCTTCACTGAATAATTTGATCTCGTTAGGTAGCAAGGTGAGCCCTCGTTGTATGCCCATATCCTTTTGGAGTAGTTCTCGGCAGCAGAGACCGCATTGTCTGCAGTTAAAGCTCATCTCTGGATTGTACCATGTGGTGATGCTTCAATCATTCGGTTATGAACCCCTAGTTATTTTAGACAAGCCTAAAATATTTGATGCAACGGATATGTGCGTTAGGCGACAAAGCATTGAACATACTGGCACCAATACTACTCAGCGTACTAGCGGGAAGCGCCACAGGAATCGGCGGATTAATCGTACTCAAATTCGGAGACATCAGCAACAAAAAAATGGGTTTCCTCATGGGCTTCGCCGGAGGAGTCATGCTGGTGGTAAGCTTTGTTGAACTCTACGCCGAGGCATTAGTTGAGATTGGATCATGGCAGGTAACTCTAGCTTTCGCTGTTGGTACCTTGTTCATGATGGGTGTTGATCTTACCCTTCCTCACATCGAGTTTGGGCTCTGGGAGGATGGCGTCAAGGATCGTCACCTCTTCAATAGTGGCTTGATTATCGCCATAGGTATGTCTATCCACAATCTACCAGAGGGAATTGTGGTTAGTGCCGGTTATGGACATGTACCTGAGCTTGGTATACTGGTCGCCATAATGATTTGTATGCACAATATACCAGAAGGAATAGCCACAGTAAGCCCATTAATCCAAGCAGGCGTAGGAAAATGGAGAGCAGTCGGCTTAGCCACAGCCAGTGGACTCGTAGAACCAATAGGAGCCCTCATGGGAGCAGTAGTGATCTCAACCTTTGGAGTAGACATAGTAGGCTGGGGTCTAGGCTTCGCAGCAGGCGTCATGACATATGTTACCATCGATGAGCTGATACCAGTAGCCCACGAGTATTGTACAATGGACCATAAACACATGGTCTCAAGCGGATTACTAATTGGGATGCTCTTCGCGATGGTCCTCGGACTCATACTCCACGTTTAGAGGAGCCTAGGGCTACGGGTAAGCTGCTCACAGTCATCCTCAGTAACCACAACGTTCTCCTCCATACGTACACCGCCAAAACCGGGTAAGTAGATACCGGGCTCAACTGTGAACAGCATACCGGGCTTCAACACATCTAGGCTTGTCTTGGTCAGACTGGGAGTCGGGAACCCGCTCAGTGGATGACCAAGGCTGTGGGGATAATCTGGGAACCCATGCTCCTTAAGCACTCTTCTGCTGATAGCGTCAAGCTCACGACACTCCACACCGGGTTTCACATGATCGATGACAGCCTGAACCGCCTTATCCATAGCAGATAGCATCTTCTCCTTCTTCGGGTTCTCACCCAACAGATAGGTACGAGTCTCATCAGCAGCATACCCACTAACTGTTGGCCCAAGGTCCACGAGCATAAACTCGCCCTCCTTGAGCTTCCGTGGGGTTGGCCAGCCATGACTGTACGCTGATCTTGGTCCAGTGCTTACAATGGTCTGGAAGCTAAAGGTCTCGGCTCCGTTTCGCTGCATGGCATAGTTTGCTTCTGCTGCCATCTCGGTCTCTGTGACGCCGGGTTTCATGGCTTCTCTTGCAGCGCTGCAGCCTATATCGGCTAGCTTGGATGCTGTTCTTTGGAGCTTGATCTCTTCCGGGTAGAGCCCATACCATACCTCGGGGATGATGGTAGAACCAATATCCACAAGCTCACCTTGTAGGTTGTCCCGGTAATACTCGAAGCTACTATAGTTGAGTTGACCAAGGTTGATGCCTATCTTTGATGAAGGCTTCAGGTACTGGTTCGCGTACTCTGTGATGGCTCCTCCTGCTGCGCCTCTGCTCTCAAGAAGCTTGACCTGTAACCAGCTCTCGTCCAGTGTGCTGTTATAGTCTACGCTGTAGACGAAGTGGGCTGTGTTTCCGTCCATTGGTATGGCTAGGGCGGTTCCGCTGGTTGAGCCTGTTATGCGTTGGAATCTTGGTCCCATGCCTGCTCCTCCCATGAGGAGCACCATGTCCAGTTCGTGTTCCTGCATCAACTGTTTAAGGTGATTATACCGTTTCTTGGCGAAATCAAGTGGATCTGACATACTTTGAAAGAGGGTTAATGGTTATAATAATCCACCCACCGAACACGTGATAAACCATGAATCATTCACAGTGGGTATGAAGCCCTTCATCAGCCTCGAAGACGGCGAACCAGAGTACAGAACACCAGAACACATCAACAAAGCCATGATAGAAGCCCTTGATCTGGGGTTAACCCACTACGGTGACTACAAGCACATGATTAAGCTCAGGGAATCCATCGCACGATACTATGCTAGGTATGGGGTTGAGGCTGATCCAGAGCATGTCGTGGTGACCCCGGGTAGCACTATGGGTATCTATATCGCTTTGAAGAATCTCGTTGGTTATGGTGGGGAGCTTATTGTCATGGACCCGTGTTATTTTGGGTACCCTGATACGTTCAACGATCTTGAACTCAAGCCAAGGTACATCCCACGAGACAAAGACAACGACTGGCACTTTAACATAGAAGACATCAAGGAGGCATACACACCGGAAACCAAGGCAATCCTTGTCTGCAGCCCGGATAACCCCACTGGTGCAGTGATCTCTGATGAACAACTGGCTGAGATTGCCGAGTTCGCGGTTGAGAAAGACCTCATGGTGGTCAGCGACGAGATATATGACAGGATCATCTACGATGGGTACAGGTTCAGAAGCATCGCCACCTTCCCCGACATGAAGGAACGAACCATCATACTCAACGGACTCAGCAAGACCTACGCCATGACAGGTTGGAGACTGGGCTACATGATAGCACCAACCCAGCAACTCTATGACCAGTTCTGGGCTACCCAGATGGGCTCATATCTGGTAATCCCTGAAGCCATCCAATACGCAGGTATAGCAGCACTGGAGGGACCACAGGACTGTGTAGACGAGATGCTAAAGGGCTACAAGGCGAAACGAGACTATGCGTATGATTTCTGGAGCGATATACCAAGGATCAATGTCTCCAAGCCCAAAGGAGCCTTCTATGTCTTCCCCGACATCACAGAATATGGGCTCAGCAGCACTAAACTAACAGAGTATATTCGCCGGGAAACAAACGTGGGAATCACAGATGGTAGCTTGTTTGGTGCTCGTGGTGAGGGACACATCAGGATAAGCTATGCGCAGAGTATGGAGAACCTTGTCGAAGGCTTGGACCGGATTAATCTAGCGTTATCCAAGCTCTAGGCAGGAAAGGCAAAAGGATAATGAATAAACCAAGGACAAACAGCAGAACATAATAGCCAACTACTAAGACGATGGCTAGGATTATCAGGCGTTTAACCCATTTCCAGATGTTCACAAATAGAAGGAAGAGGGGTCTGGTTATTACTTTTTGCAGGCGTCAACAAACGCCTTGAAAAGTTTGTTCATAACCGGGTTATCCTGATGTTCAGGGTGCCACTGGACGCAGAGCTTCCAGACACTTGAATCATACTCGATAACCTCGATGACACCATCAGAGGCTCTACCGGTCACAGTGAAGCCCTTACCCGGGTCCTTACAGGCTTGATGATGGAAGCTGTTGCATAGTACCTTGTCCTCGCCAAACACGTCCCAAATCTTTGAACCCTTATCTAAATAGGCGTGGTGTGTGCCGTGCCATGCCTTGGCTTCCTGCCTGTGTTTGATGGGTTTATCGACCTGTGAAGCGATGTCCTGTATCAGTGTGCCTCCTGCTGCTGCGTTTAGCGTCTGGAGACCCCTACAGATTCCTAGGACCGGTTTTGGTCCAGCTAATGCGATTTTGGCTAGTTCAAACTCGAACTCGTCCCTCATGGGCTCGATCCATCCCTGTCCGGGTATGGGTTGTTCTCCGTAGAGGATGGGGTCTACGTCTGGTCCGCCTGTGAAGAGGATGCCGTCACATAGGTCGTAGAGTTGTTGGCACTCTGCGTTGTAGAGGGGGGGTAGTAGGATTGGTGTGCCTCCGTTGCGTTGGATGGCTTTGGTGTATGCGTCAGGGAGATTGTACTGGTTGTTCTCGCTGCTGTATCTTGAGGTTATGCCTATTACTGGCTTCATAATGCCATCTGGGTTTTGGCTGGATTTAATGTTAATGAGCTTAAACTTATACACATCCAACTGCATGTAGGTTAGATCGAGTTGTCAAAGATTATCAAGATAGATGAAGCCCCCACAGAGCCATGGGAAGGCGTCTGCGATATGCGTTGGATAGCATCAAGCAAGGTAGACGCCAAACACTTCAGATTCGTCCACTACACCTATGAGCCCAACTGGAGCAGCAACAAGACCCACCTACACCACAATAGGGAAAGCGCCTACTACATATTGGAAGGTAAAGCACTACTCCACATCAACGGTGAAGAGCAATGGATCGAAGCTGGAACAGCGGTATATCTATCACCCGGGGATAAACACAGCATTGTTGGTGCGGGTCCAGATGGTATGAAGATGCTTGAGGTCTGGGCGCCTACAGAGCCTGATATCGTGTATTTTGTTGATGGCGTAGAAGTGAAGGATTGATTCTGAACAATCATTCCATATTGTTCTACGATGTTCTTCATATCCAGCGTTGACGGGGGTATTCTGGATACTCTTTGAGTGCCCAATACAAAAAATACTTCATAGCCAACTACTCTGAACGGTTAAGAATCGAAGGATTAAGCGTAATCAATATCATTGAAAATGAGACTCCGATGCCCTCATTTAATGGAATTCAGCCAACCATCTACGCACATGATGGAAGTCTTGAAAGAATAATAGTGGTAAAGACTGAGGCTGATTATGCTGAGTCTAAGGGGGATCTGGATAAACTGAAACAGTATGTGCAGTCAAACCAAGGTGTTTCCTTTTGGGGGTTCACAATATCGCAAGACTCTTGGAACCTCGTAGAGAATATTATCTGATTATCCGAGAGCGTAAATAGGCAATCAATCTACTTCCATATCTTCAATATCGTCATCACTGCGTAACAAATGATAACCTCGTTTTTTGATGACTTTTTACTGGACCACCCATGTATTGCCTTCATTTAGGAATTTGGCTGAATCAGCACCTTTTTCACGTTCTCGGCTCCCCGCTCGATCAACTCGATCCCATGTTGAAGTTCTTCTAGAGGCAGCTTGTGGGAAATCAGTCCTTCTAGATTAATACGACCCTGTTTCAGCAGATCCAGCGCTTGATACGAATTACGCACTGAAGTGAAAGAGGACAGAATCGTCAGTTCCTTACTAAAGATGGGAAACGCCTCCAGCGACAACTTTGCACCCATAGGGGGTACACCAAAAAGCAATACCTTGCCACCTGGGCGGACAAACTCGGTGCACCGGTTCATCACAGGGATTACGCCTGTGGCATCCACCATCACATCAAACACATCCTTTGGGACATCATCAAGGTCTGTGAAAATCTGGCTAGCCCCCATCTCCTTAGCGAAGTTTGCCCGGGAAACATTGGTATCCACCACCACGATCTCCGAGGCGCCTTTGAGATTCAACACCTTTAACAGCAGAATCCCAATGGGTCCAGCCCCTACGATAACTATCTTTGAGGCTAAATCTGGTCCAAGGCGCTCAACTCCATGTAAGACGCAGGAAAGGGGTTCCACAAAGGCTCCATACTCGAAGGACAGCTCACCGATATCGAAGACTGATTTTTCTGGGGCGGTCACGTACTGAGCCATCCCACCGGGTCTGGTGACGCCGACAGCACTCCAGTTCAGGCAGAAGTTGTGACGGTTGTTGAGACAGTGAAAGCAGTTATCACAGGCAATATTTGGCTCGACGGCTACTCGATCACCGGGCTTGAAGCGTGTTACTGCGCTACCGATGGATTCGATTACGCCGGAGAACTCGTGCCCTGGTATGATAGGGTATTCGCCCATGTATTCGCCGCGTAGGATATGTATGTCGGTGCCGCAGATTCCTGATGCCATTACTTTGATTATGACTTCGTCATCGATGGGTGTGGGGATTGGTGTGTCTATGGTTTCTATTTTGTTGGGTTCGGTTATTTGAGCGGCTTTCATATCTATTCTTCTGTGTGCTCTGGTGCGTGGTTTAAAAAAAGTAGCGAGCGTCCATACATTACACTGAGGAAATCAACATAGTTGTTACCTAAAACAGTGACGATGAGTTTATCGTAAGTCGTCCTAGAGCGATGTATAAGGACTTATTTCCATAAAATGGGCTCAAAGTAAAAAGCTAGATGATCTGTTAATAGTTCAAAACGATGGAGTCGAAAATGTTCATGCAGCCTTATGCAATCGAGTTCCCGTTAAGAGGCGAATGGTCTGCCCCTCAGAGTCCAGGGGACAAGGTACCAAGTCATGGGACCGAGTTATTTGGTGCACGCTATGCGTATGATTTTGTTAAGATAGAATGGGACTCAAAAATACCTAGGTTTTATCGAACATCAGTCTTGGAGTATCTGCTATTTGGTGTATCATTAAAGGACTGTTATGGGTGGGGTGAAGGTATCTATTCACCTTTTGATGGAATCGTCGTGAGTACATATGGTGGGGTTAAGGAAAGAGACCCTGTAAGAATAATTAGTGACCTTAAGTATCAGAATAAAACAAACAATGACATCCGTAAAGGCATAATCAACATAGAGAATATCGCTGGAAACTATGTTATCATCAGAAACAACGAGGACATTTACGGCTTATTTGCGCATTTAAAACATAATTCGATCTTGGTTAAAGAAAATGAGCGTGTAAAAGCTGGGCAAAAAATTGGTTTGATGGGTCATTCAGGTAACTCGATGGCTCCACATTTACATTTTCAATTAACCGACAGCAGCGATTACACTACGGCAAAGGGGATTCCATGTTGTTTTAAAGCCCTTGAATATTATGAAAACGGGGTATGGACTACAAAATATAATACGATACCAAAAAAGAATGATAGAATTAGATATAATGGTATTGAAAACCCTATTGGGAAGCACAGGTAACTAATGCGAGTATTGGAAGGAAAAAGATTAATGAAAAAATGGAAAACCTATTTTCTCTATCCCTTTATGATATTTTTACTAGTTTTCATATTCATTGCTCTTCTGTTTATCCTCGGCGTTGAAACAGATCAAAACTGGGTCTGGATTTGTGGTTTACTCATCGTAGTTGTTGGCGTATTATTCTTGGGTAAACGTTCTAAACCAACTAACGTGAAGGAGGGAGTAAAAATTGGGAATGTCTGGTCTTTGCTGTTTTTTATTTTTGATGCGGTTACTATTGTACCATTCGAAGGGTGGAATTGTTACTCTGATTGGCGTGCATTTCTCCCCTATATTGTCCCACTAGTAATAACACCTCTAATAGCGGGCTATGAAAAGCGCTTAATTAAATAGAAGATGAAAAGACGGCATAAACCCCGTGAACACTTTTTGGGTTATACTACGGTAGATTCATTCTCCTTGCTTCATGCGATAGAGTTTAAAGCAGACCGTCAGGGATATGCCTGTAATCAGGGCGAGTAAACTTGGCGATACGAACAATAGTAGACCAACTGGGAAAACAGCTAAAACAGATGGGT
>JAOZIG010000391.1:0-1303 GCA_026014515.1 Candidatus Bathyarchaeota archaeon
AGTATTGCTGAGGTAGAGGAAAACTGGAGAATCTATGAGGGCGACCTATCACTTACCCCAGAGGAAACTGAGCTCATCGAAAAGGACAAGGTAGAGCTTGGAACCCAGTTCTGTCGGGCATGTGGATACTGTCAGCCATGTCCACAGGAGATACCCATTCCATTCTTGATGAGGGCTGAGAAACAGTTTCTCAGAAGGATGGGTTGGCGTCCCGGTACAGTTGAACAGATGACGAATGCAGTTGAGAAGGGTGAGACCTGCATCAAGTGTAAGCAATGTGAGTCGAGATGCCCATATGAGTTGCCTATCAGTGAGCTTTTACCGGGTATCTGCAGTCGTCTGAGGAAGCACATCGCGGACCAGACCATTCCTTAATCTTATCTATCTAAAAGCACCCTTTTTCCCCCATGGAACTAGAGAAGATTATCACGTTAGCTGAAGCAACTGAAACAGAAGTAGCCGAGTTAACAAGCGGTCTTGTGCAGTTTAACTCTGCGCACCCTGATGGATTCACTGATGAGGTAGTAGAGTACATCAAAGCGTATCTGGATAAGCATGGCATCGAGAACGAGATACACGACGCTGACCCCAAGAAACCCAACATTATGGCAAGGGTAAAAGGAACAGGCGATAAGAAGGTGCTCTGGGTAGGGCACATTGATGTGGTACCTGAGGGAAAACCCGAAAACTGGAAATATGGACCATACAGTGGTGAGATAGCCGATGGATGTGTCTGGGGAAGAGGCAGCAGCGACATGAAAGGCTCATGTGCAGCAGCCATGGTCTCAGCTAGATTACTAAAAGAGATGGATTCAATTCCTAACACAGTTGAGTTCTGGTTTACCTGTGATGAGGAGATCGGTGGAGGTAAGGGTGCTCGTTGGCTCGCAGAGACTGGACGCTTCAAGGGAGACATCTGTATAATCGGTGACGGTAACGGTGGAGGACCAGAAGCACCCAGCATAGACCTAGGATGCAAGGGAGGAGCTGGTGTTACATTGGTGGCTCGTGGTCAGACCGCTCACGGTTCAACTCCTTTCCTCGGAGATAACGCCATCACCAAGCTCATCAACGGTATTCCATGGGTCGAGAAGATTGATGATTTTGAACTGGATTTCCCAGAGGACTTGAAGCCCGCTGTTGAAGGTAGCATCGAGTACTACAAGGAGATGATGCCAAAGGACCCAAAGATGCTCAAAGCAATGGAGCATAACTTCTACACCCCATCAGTTACCTGCAACATCATCAGCGGCGGAGTCAAGATAAACGTGGTTCCAGATTACGCTGAGGCAGAGTTTGACAT
>JAOZIG010000391.1:1313-8458 GCA_026014515.1 Candidatus Bathyarchaeota archaeon
CATCAGGTTAACCCCCGGGTCACACCCCACAAAGGTAGTAAACCGCATCAAGGAGCTTGTGAAAGAATCAGGAATACCCGGATTGGAGATATTATCATCAAGGGCACATAAACCAGAAGATACAGCAGGCTACTATGAGTCACCAAGCAGCAGTTTCGCTGACCAGTTCAAGGATATCATTGGTAAACTCACAGGCAAATCAGTGAACATGAAGATACTCACAGGCGGAACAGACGGCATCAGCACAAGTAAGATAGCTGGAATACCCAGCCTCGGCTACGGAACAAGCCTAACCGGTCAGGCGCATCAGCCTGATGAACGGGTAACCATCGAAAACCTCGTATTGGGTGTAAAGATTTTCACGGCTTTCCCCTATTTCTACGAGTAGTCCCCCATTTTTTATACCTAATTTTTGATTTGTTTAATGTTTCGATAAAGTGAATAAAATGGGACAATTTCAAATAATTTAAATAATTTGTTGTTTATTTTTTATAAAATTATATTATTATTGATTTTATTTCAAACCTACTTAATATAGAAAATAAAATCAATTAAATTAACGTCATTTTATCCATTATCTTGAAAGAAACCCTCTTTCCTTACATAAACTTGTTAAAATAAATAAAAAATCGCTAAATAACTTGACTCGTATGATCACCCGGGTAAACCCAATGATAGATAAAGTAGTTAAAGGCGCCCTCATGGGTGGATACTACAGTGTCAAAGCCGCTAAAAAGGCAGTGGAGATTACCTACAAAGCAGCTAAACTCGCAGCAGAAACCGCCGCATCAGCTGCAAAGTAAAAAACGAGAGCCCAAACGAAACCATCGTCCCCTCTCTTTTTTAAATTAACCAATGCGTTAGTCATTTCATTGTATTTACTCTATTTTTTATACGTGAAGCCCTGTTTTTTCTGTGACATACTATGTTTGAGATAGAGAAATTCACATTCGGTGGAAAAAGCTTCCAAGGCATGAAATCAACCATACCCGGTACAAAAGCGCCCCTACTCCTTGTTAAGGGAGACAAAGGCTTCGTCATGTGCGGCTTCCTGAACATGGCAGCAGCGGAAAAACTCGATACAGCGGCTGCAATGGTCAGTGGGGTATCAAGTTTTGATGATGTTTTTAATGCTACTATAAAGGCTGTCACACCCAAGGCAAAGGAGCTTGGTGTCGACGTGGGTATGGTAGTTAAAGACGTTATCAGTAAGCTGGGTTAGGCGCAAGCCTCTATCAGCTTTAACACCTTTTCTTTAGCACCAGTCAACGTATTCTTACCATGTGACAATAATAACGCATCAAAATCATAGTCAGCAAGTATCTTCAAGTTCTTAGCAGCAGCTTCAACATCATTACAGTATTTCTCTGGAGGCGCCTCAAGGTTACCATCACTATCCCCGAAGATGGTGTCTCCTGCTATGATTGCCTTGTATTTGGGCAGATATAGGCTCAGGTTTCCATCGCTGTGCCCGGGTACCTTGATGAACACAATACCCCCACAAGCACCAAGAGTATCTCCTGTATCAAGCCAGAAATTAGCAGGTATACCAGTGCGTTCCTTGAGTTTTTCCTCATCTCCGTCACCGCAGATAACCTCTGATCCTGTAAGTTCCTTTACCTGAGGAAGGTTGTTGATGTGGTCTCCGTGGGCGTGGGTTATGATTATCATCTTGATGTCCTTCCAAGTCTTGTCCATCGTGTCTAGCTCGGCTTGAATATTGGTATGGCACTCTGGGGTGAACCCAACATCAACTAGGATGAGTCCGCCATCACATTCCAGAATATACACCTCAGTATCCAATCCATCCGCGTCAGCTATCCGTACAGCCCGTAAACCGGGGAAAACCTCTACCAAATTAATTCACGGAACATAATACAGGCTCATTTATAGATTATTCCTCAACCTCGAATATCTTCCTGCTACTGGTATGCCCAGATACAAGATACACCTGTTTCCCAAAATGGTCTTTGAGGAGCTTGATCAAAGCCTTGTTAGCCTTACCCTTTGATGCGGGTGCCTTTACTTGTACCAGTAGATGGTTCTCATCGATAACCTCAACGTTTTCCTCTCGTTGACCTGGCTTAACATCTACCGTGATAATCATCAAATAGAAAATATGGTTTGAAACCGTAAAAGGGTTAGGAGGATAGTTTCTTCAAGGAGTCCTTATCGAGGGTATCCTTGATTGCCGCAAGAGTCTCTTCTGGGAAATCAGCCATGAGGCTGCTAAGAACCTCTGCTGCGATATGCTTCTTGAATCCCTTCTCATCGAGGCCCTTCCTGTATTTCCTTCTCATACCGCCCTTGCATGTCTCTTCCTCAAAGTCGAGGATGCTGTCATCGCACATGGCGTTTAGGAAGTTGATAATTGAAGCCCGGCTGACGGATTTTCCGCTGCCTAATCTGTTATTTGTGGCTTCATATACCTCTCTGCTTGTTAATCCATCTCCATTATGAGACCAAATGAGTCTTAGCGCTTCGATCTGATAATCACGAAGAACCTTTTCCAATCCATTCTGTGTCGGGTCTATTACCAAAGGCAAATTATTCACCTGAACGCCCATATGGACTAGTAATCGAATATAAGCCTTAGCCCAAGATGATAAATACTACAAGTTATCCGTCGAGAACGTGTTTATCAAGCACAAAACAAGTTAACTCGCCTCTAAACACAGTCTTATCATCGACGTTAACCACTACATTAACGACACGTTTCTTATTACGAACCTCCGCCACTTCAGCCTCAGCAATCATAACATCACCACGCATGACAGGTGCCACAAAACTCACGTTAGCTCCTACAATAACCACATACGGGTCATTAACAGCCAGCATAGCTGCATAATCTGCTAAGCCAAACGTGAATCCACCATGTATCAATCCATGGTCATCTACAACCATATTCTCGATTGCTACAAGCTGTACAACCGCCTTCTCTCCATCAACTACCATAACAGGGGTTCCAAGAAGTGGCTTATGAGCCAGTAAATGTGTCTTGATATCCATGCCTACTCATATGGTTCCCTATTTTTCTGGGTTACTCCTTCCTCGTTAATGTTAAATCCCGAGACAGTTCCCATTCAGATGAAATGAAGCTAGTCACATATCACAAGAAAGAAGGATACGGACTCGGAGCAGTCGTTGACGAGTACATACTGGACCTAACAGAAGCCACAGATGCATGCTGCATGCTTAGCCTCCTAGACAAGGGCGACGAAGGCATGAAAAAAGCCAAAAAAGCAGTCACGGAAGCCGAGAAAAAAATCAAAGCAGGAGAAACAAAGGGACTACTGAAGCTAGCTGAGACCAAGCTAGCGGCGCCTATTCCAAGGACCAGAAAAAACATCGTGTGTCTGGGACTCAACTACGCTGAACACGTAAAAGAGGGAGGCTCAGACCGTGACCTACCCCCACACCCAGTATTCTTTACAAAGCCACCGACAACCATCACAGGACCATATGACCCAGTTGTCTATAACAAGGCAGTAGAGAGACTGGACTATGAGGTTGAGCTCGCCTTCGTGATAGGAAAACAGGGCAAATACATCAGCAAAGAAGACGCCTACAAACACATAGCAGGATACATGGTCTTCCAAGATATCTCAGCCAGAAAACTACAGCAACAGCACCTACAATGGTACAGGGGCAAGAGTCAAGACACATTCGCACCCATGGGGCCTTATCTGGTAACCTCTGATGAGGTAGAGAACCCCGGTAACCTACATATCTGGTGTAAGGTCAACGGTGAGATGAGGCAAGACGCAAGCACAAGTGACCTGATATTCGATATTCCCACAATCATCAGCACCCTAAGCGATGGAATCACCCTAGAGGTTGGTGACGTATTCGCCACAGGAACACCATCAGGTGTCGGTGCATCCAAGGGACTATTGAAGGTAGGAGACATCATCGATTCAGGCATCGACGGCGTAGGTACGCTGAAAAACAAGGTTATCTCAGAAAAATAGCCTTTTTTCTCTCTTCAATTCATTTTATACCTCTTTTGCACTGGATAAATCAAAACAGCCCGATAAAACGAGAAATGTTTATATCGTGTTTCCTTTGTTTGTGGTATAGCTTCAAGACTTATGGTGTACTAAAACCTATGGTCTTGAAATAACCAAGATGATCAATTTGAGTAACGATAATCTGATTGGACCCCCGAAGCTCACACGATTCGAGAGGGCAAGAATAGTAGGCGCAAGAGCACTACAAGTCTCATTAGGCGCACCCATACTGGCTCCACTACCGGAAGCAGTTTCAGACCCCATCGATATAGCAGTAATTGAGCTTCGCGAAAAAGTCCTACCAATGACTATACGCAGGACGCTCCCAGAGGGATCATATCAGGATATTCCACTCATAGACCTGCTACAGGTACGAATACTCCAATAGGTGCCTTTTTTGAGTGAGAGAATGGTGTGGAGGACAACCGCCTACCTTCTCCTAGCTGTTTCACTAGTAATCGGTATTATTCAGAGGACACAGTACCAGTTTCTCGATGAATTATTCGAGGTTTTCATATTTCATATCCCCACGGTACTGGCTTTTGTAATATATAGCAAAGCTCCACAATCGTAAATATACATCACACCATTTCCAGCCAACCACAGAGGCACATGAAATGGATACTAAATTAGGTAATAGAAAGGGTATCACAGGCATTGAGACGGCGATTATACTTACAGCATTCGTCATTACGGCCTCAGCCTTCAGCTTCGTCATACTAAACGTCGGATTCCTTACAAGCGACAAAGCACAAACCACCGTTATTAGCAGCATGAAGGAGACCAGTAGCAGCATCATAGCGGACGCAGGCGTCACAGGATACTTCAGTAACACGACTGTTGCGGACCAAGACGATGTATGTCTTGAAGAGATACTGTTCTACATCAAGCTTGCACAGGGACACGAACCTATTGACTGTAGTGATGACTCAATGGTAATCACATACACCAACCAACGAGGACACACTGTAGTATACAGCGACAACATACTCAACGGAACAGTAACAACCATCCAGACCATCACAGGCGACAGCGACTCATTGTTAGAGCTAGGCGAAAAGATGCAGGTACATATTAACTTCAAGCAGATAGACGGCGCGGATGTTAAACCGGTACCAGCCGTCCATACTGACATCTACGGTAAACCCTACGAGACCATCAGGATTGAGATACGTCCAATTGTCGGAGCAATACTGACTATGGAAAAAGAGATACCAGCAGTAAACGCGCCGGTAATGACCCTAAGATAAGAGGAATTAGACCTCACGAGTCGTAGTGACTGTCTCAGTCACCTCGACACCCCTTTCACGGAGCTTGCTTAATAGCTCCTCAACGAGTGGTCCCTGTATAACCCGTACTGGCCACTGGATGCCTTTCTTCTTGACGGCTCCTCTGCCAAGCATTCTCGCCATCAATGCTGCGCTGTATCCTGTGGTTTTCGCCATTGATGTTATACCGTTTTCCTCGTCATAGAAGTCTACCATATCATACTCGATGACAACCTCTTTACCATCCTTGATACCTTCAACACGGACAAGCAAGACTGTTAGGTCTCTGTCACCTTCATCGGTGTCAAACTTGACTAACGGGTAGATTATCTTATGGAATAGTTCACGTGGGATGACCTTTGTACCTTCATAGTCTACTGGGTCTTCGCTGATTAATCCAAGGTCGTCTAGGAACTTGATCTTCTCAACGAAACCACTGTACCTGATTGTCTTGCCTCTAAAACTCTTTACACCTCTTTCTATACCAAGCTTAAGCAAGGAAGACGGGTATCCATCTGTGAATGCTTCCATGGGGTCTAAGCCGTCAACATCGATGGGCTCAACCTCACTGTACCGCTCCATCTGGACTTGTTTGCCTTCATCAATCATTGGCACCAAGCCTGGGCGAACAGGCATCCTCGTTCCACCAAATACTATCTTGTAGTCCAGTGGTGGTTCAGGTTCTACTGGTAGTCCACCACAAGCAAACATTACGCTCTCTGCTTGGTCCATGGTCATTATGGCTGTTCCAGATAATACGTCTATGAGCCCGGGGTCTACTCCACAGCCCGGCATGGCTGTAATGCCTGATTTCTCCACTTCATCATAGAGGGGTCCATCCTGTGGATAGCCGCCTCCAGCTAAGTCGACTATGTTTACTTTTGCCTCCATGGCTGCTTTCAATGCGTTGATGCTGAACCTTGCAGATGTTCCATGTATGACCAAGTCATAGTCTTTCATCTTCTTGACCACTTTATCGTGGTCTAAGACGCTGAGTACCTCGATGTCGAATTTCTTGTTGTTGACATATTTTTTCGCTTCATCGAGTTTCTTCTTGTCAATATCGCAGCCTGTTACCTTTGTGACCATAGGGTCTTCGGAACAGTCTTTCGCGATGGTGGGACCCATGAGTCCCATGCCTAAGACTAGAATCTTCATATCCTCACAGGTACTGTGACACAGGCTGGGCATTTAGCATCTGCGATCAAAACCATCGTTGTTTATCGACAAGGGTTTCGTCACGTGTAGAAGTTCTTATATACAGTATATGTTTAATCACATCAAATCAATAGGTGTATTAATTGGTTGATTTTTCATTCACCGAGGAACAGGAGCTATTCCGTGAAGCAGTAAAGGAATGGCTCAGTAAGAATCTAACACTGGAGCAAGTAAGAGAGAACGACACCAAACATGAGCTACCCAAGAGCCTCATCAAGGGTATGGGTGACCTTGGTCTACTTCTTTTAACTTTGCCAGAGGAAGATGGAGGAAGTGACGCGGACTGGGTTACAGCCACCATCGGAGCTGAGGAGCTTGGATATGCGGACATTAGTGTAGCTAGTCCAGTATTCTATCTTGTACAAGCAAGCTGGGGATACGTAATAAACAGCCTAGCCAGCGAGACAGTAAAAGAAAAATACATACGAAGAGCTGCCACAGGAAACGGCTTCCTGGGTATCGGTGTCACTGAGCCTGGTGGCGGTAGCGATGTTGCAGGCTTTAAGACCACATTTAAGCCAAATGCGGATGGAGGCTGGAACATAAACGGCGAGAAATGCTACATCAGCGGAACAGCGGAAGCAGCTGAGGTAGACGGCGGATACTTTGTTTCAGGCTTTAGCAACCGTGAAGCTGGACACAGGGGACT
>JAOZIG010000391.1:8468-10599 GCA_026014515.1 Candidatus Bathyarchaeota archaeon
TGAGCGCGGCCTTTGTACCTATCAACTGGGATGGTGTCGAGATCACTAAACGCTTCGACAACATGGGCAGGATGGCTATCAGTACCGGGGGCTTCAAGATGACAGATGTCAATATGCCTGAAGAGTACAGGTTAGGCGAGGAAAACAGAGGCTTCTACCACACCATGGAGGGCTTCGACGCAGCACGTGTACTGGTATCAGCTAGCTGTATAGGTGCAGCTCAGCGCGCCATGGAGATTGGTATGGACTATATCAAGGAGCGCCAAGCCTTCGGACAACCACTAGCAAAGTATCAGGGAATCCAGTTCGATTTGGCTGATATGGCAGCACACCACGAGGCAATCAAGACACTTGTCTACAAGACAGCTTGGATGCTGGACAAGAAGTACAAGGAAGGAACCTTCAACGCACTAGAGGTAAGCAAGTACCTCAGTATGTGCAAGTATCTCGCACCTCACCACGCATTGGACGTATTCAGGCGTGTTCTCTACTGGATGGGTGCCTATGGTTATACCAAGGAATGCCCACTAGAGATGGGAATGAGAGGCGTAATGAGCTACTGTATAGGCGCTGAAGGAGCTGCTAACATACAGAAGATCGTTATCAGCCGCGAGACCCTTGGACGAGACTGGACACGCACCAGATAATCTCTCCATCTTTCTTCTTTTTTCAGTTAAGTATTTAGCGTAGGCTAGTCGTTTGTATCAGAGAATAAACATGTCTGGCATAGGACAGTTACCCCCACAAGTTCAAGAAAGACTACAGCGTTTCCAGAACCTACAGAACACACTACAGCAGCTAATGGTGCAGAAACAGCGTATAGAGATGGAGCAGATCGAGTCCGATAAAGCGCTTGAGACGCTCAAAGGGGCTGATGAAGGCAACAAGGTCTACAAGTCAGTTGGGGCGGTGCTCGTTGAGCGAAGCAAGGAAGATGTTGTAAAGGAGCTTGAGGAGCGAAAAGATTTCCTCGAAATGAGGCTAAAGGTCATCGTTAAACAGGAAGAAAAGACCCGTGAGAAGATGACTGGTATACAGGAGACCCTCCAGAAGGAGCTTGGTCTTCCCGGTCAGTAAAGCCTAACTAGTTTTAACCAATCTTATTGTTGATAATCCTTGCAGGAGCCCGGCTTCATAGAGTATCTTGGTAAATCAGTGGTTGTTATTGGTCATCATAACGCTGATCCCGATGCTGTTGGGGCTGCTCAAGGAGTCAAGGAACTAATAGAGCAACTCAAACCGGACACTGATGTTCGTGTTGTGATGCCTGATGATATTAGCAGATTATCTAGACAGATCATCGAATCACTTGAACTAGAGGTTTCTGAGACTTATTCTGGTAGTTTTAATACCGTTGTTCCTGTGGATTCTGGTGGACTGAATCAGCTTGGTGAGTGGAGTGAGATAATCAAAACGCATCAACATGTGGTCATAGTAATTGATCATCATACTTTGGATGATGAGTTATCCCAATGTACTGATTTTTTAGTTCATGATGATCAAGCTAGCTCAGCATCAGAATTAGTTTACAGACTCTACAATCAATATAATGTGAAACCATCTATCAATACCGCTAAGGCTTTGCTTGCCGGGATATTGTTTGATACAAAGTTCTTCTCAATAGGCTCATCAGAGACATACAAGACCGTCTCAGTTCTTCTACAAAGTGTCGGTGACTTATCGCAGGTAATGTCATTGTTCCAGACTGAGACCGATGTATCCGAGAGGATAGCCCGCATCAAAACCGCCCAAAGAGCCGAGATACACCGTGTAAAAGAATATGTGGTCGCCTTTAGTGAAGTGGGCTCATATCAGGCATCAGGAGCACGGGCATTGATCAGTCTAGGCGCAGACCTAGCTATCGTGGTCGGGGAAGAAAAGACTGGGCTACGTGCAAGTCTTCGTTCTACTCAGGGGTTCTTTGATGATTCTGGGGTTCATTTGGGTGAGCTTGTTTCTGATTATTCTGGGGTCTTTGGTGGTTCTGGTAGCGGTCACCCTACAGCCGCTGGGTATAATGGAGAAGGTAGCTATGATGATTTCAAGCAGGGATTATTGAAGATACTTTCTGAACGAGTAGAGAAATGAATTTCATACCTATTATAGAGGAACATTGAAAGAAAAAACATGT
>JAOZIG010000537.1 GCA_026014515.1 Candidatus Bathyarchaeota archaeon
GGTACGGGTTCAATCCTCAATAATGTCGGCACTTTGTCTTCCATTTTTACAGACACCAATTCAGTCTTTACTCTGGATTACCGTATGATCTTGGAAACTGAAACCGTCGGTTTGTCCCCGTTAATCGCATTCTGTACCAAACCCCTACCCCATGATCGAGTGTTCTTAAAATTATATAAGAACATGCTATCCACAATCCCAAGTGCTGTCCCCGTCGGTTTCAATGACGCAGGTGAATGGTTCAGAAGAATTATGAAGATAGCAAGTGCAGCCCTGCCATTGATTGCTAATGTTTTACCCCCCCAGGCTAAAGCTGTTGCAACTGTGGCGGGGCCGGTGCTTGGTTTGTTAAGCCAAGCTGGTGCCTCGAAAACATTAGCAATCAAGACATGCCATTACAGGTGAAGAAGGCAATTTCACCTACAACTTTAAACACACTTAGCATGGTTACAGACCCTTACCATGACTATAATATACAGGCCACTGGTTTCCCAGACGGTCAATCGGCGTTCACATGTGTTCGTCGTTTTCAAGGGTTGACAACCATCACGTGCCCCTTCGTATTAGGGGCCGGCGAAAAATGGCGCTTTACGGTTTTCACAACTGGTTTACATCAAGTAATCACCATGATTGGAGGATCCTTTAGCAACGGCTTAATCGTCGAGACTGGCGCGTCCGCAACGTTCGGACCCGTAACAGTCAAATATGACCACCTTGACGCATCGAACTATCTCAAGGCTGTTACATATCAAGCTCTCGGGCCCGCTGGCGATGCTGCCGCTACTTCCGTACTGGATCGTAGTAGAGTAGTAAGTCTAGGGTACGAGATTCATAACGTTACTCCTGAGCTCTACAGGGGAGGTTCTTTAACCTCATATAGAATGAATGCATCCACAGAACCAGTGATGTGTAGATACCAACCACTTACTCCGGCCAATGTTATCTACCCTTACTGCGGCCAATTACTGGCCAACTTACCAGTTGATACCGTTACCACGGCTACCTTGCCAAATGTTAGGACTTGGGAAGCAGCGGCAGGGGTTTACGCAGTAGCTTTGCCGCCTGCTAATAATCCCTTCTCGTCTCCTTCAGGTGATAACAAAATTCTGGCGACGTATTTCGCTAACGGATCCTCACAACAGGTTTACATCAAGTAACCAACATGTTGGGAGGATCCTTTAGCAACGGCTTAATCGCCGAGACTGGCGGGACCTCAGCGTTCGGTCCCGTAACAGTCAAATATGATCACCTTAGTGCGTCGAACTCGCTTATTGCGGTCATATATCAAGCTCTTGGGCCCGCTGGCGATGCTTTCTCTACTTCCGCACTGGATCGTAGTAGAATTGTAAGTCTAGGGTTCGAGCTACATAACGTTACTCCTGAGCTCTACAGGGGAGGTTCTTTAACCTCATATAGAATGA
>JAOZIG010000016.1:0-9563 GCA_026014515.1 Candidatus Bathyarchaeota archaeon
TATGTGAAATCGGCAGATGGAGCAATGTTAATGACCTCTACATATTCAATATATTGATCTGTTAATTGATTAGAGTCTGTAACTGTGAGTTTAACTTGATACTGACCTTTATCCTTGTATTGATGAGTGGGGTCTTTTAAATTAGAAGTACCTCCATCACCAAAGGTCCATTGCCATTTAGTTATAGAACCATCATTTGCCTCAGAAGTATCGTAGAAATATATTGAATCTTGTATTGTTGGGGTTGAAGGAGTATAGGTAAATGCAGCTTCAGGACCTATGGATTGAACAAATACATTCAAATAATCTATATCAGTAACTCCGATCGAATCAGTTACTTTTAGACTGACTGTGTAGGTACCTGCTTGAGTATAGGTATAACTAGTAGTAGAACCAGTTGCATCAATAATTCCGTCATTTTCAAAATCCCATTCGTATTGCATTATTGACGATCCATCAGATGCTTGAGAAGATCTACCATCAAAATTTACTTTCTCATTTGTATAAGTTGTACGATCTGATCCTGCTTTTGAGGTTGGAGAGTCATAGTTATCAAATATCTGAAACCAAATATTTGCATCGTTTTGATCAGTAGTCACACTTCCATCATAATCTCCAGAAGTCTTGAAAAAACCAGACTCACTGAACACATTATCCCCATCTAGAATATTTGTTCTAAGATTATAGGTCCCATGATATTTAGCCCCATCAGGAACCGCCCCACTAGTCCAACCATTCATACCTCCTCCGTCAGCCCCACTTATATCAGCAATATCATAATGACCAGTATCGCTATCGTATAACCAAATCTGAAGTGACACATCATCTCTTGAAACCGTAAAACTATGTGATTTAGAAACTATAATATCACCATCATTATCAGAACAGGTATAATCTTTATTTTCCCAAGCAGTACCGGTGTATAAATACACTTGATATACCCAATCAGGCTCACCAAATTCAAGTAGATCTTCAATATTATCAACGGCTTGAATACGATACAAATATACAGTGACTTCAGGGTATACTGTAGCTCCTGAAACTGTAAAAATAAACGGAGAAGTGTTCAGCACTATTATTAGGACAAAAAGCATACCCATTTGTTTAATTATTTTTTTTAGTTGCACTTTGGATCTCAAAATGAATGCCACGTGAAAGTATAACTTTTTCGTTAATATATAAAATAGAATGAATTCAAAATAATTAAACACCACTATGAAATAACATAATTATGGCGCCCTGGAGAAGACTCGAACTTCTGACCATCTGCTTAACAGGCAGGTGCTCTACCTACTGAGCTACCAAGGCATGTTTTGAGAATATGCTATGAAATCATATAAAAACTTACCTATTTCAAGCATTTAACAATACGAAAAATGATTGAATTAATAGAAATATTACAAAATACCCTGTTTTCAATAACAACTAGCAAAGGAAGCGAAACCCAGAAAAACACTTTCTGGGACCGGGAAAGAAAACCCTAGTTTTCCTTCAACGCCTCCAACACAAGCTCTCTAACAGTATTAGCCGCCGCCCGCGCACGAACCTTGCGCAACACTTGACCGATGAGATACTCAGCCGCCTTAGTCTTCCCAGACCTGTAATCAGCTACAGCCTGTGGGTTCTCAGAGACAATCTCACCCACAACCACCCGCAACTCATCAACAGGCAGTAAGGCGAGGTTCTTTTCCTCCACCAGCTTTCTAGGTGACTTTCCTGTCTTTACGTAGTCTTTGATGAGTTCCTTGGCTAGTCGTTCGCTGATGGTTCCGTCGTCCATCATGGTGAGTAGCTCTGTGAATGTCTCAGGTGAGATTTTACTCTCTTCGAGGCTCATTCCCTCGTAGTTGAGGCTCTTCAACAGATAGGTGACAAGCCAGTTGGCTACAGTCTTTGAGTTACTGTAGAGTTCACAGCATTTCTCGTAGAACACGCTCATCCTGAGCCCAGTGTTGACGATGATGTCACTCTGGAAACGAGTAATACCATACCTGTCAACCAACCTCTGTATCCTTTGATCAGGCAACTCAGGCATAGAAGCCCTAAGCCCACCAACCAAGTCCACACCTAGATGTATCTGGGTCAAGTCAGGCTCGGCGATATACCCATAGTCCTCTTCCTGCTCTTTGAGCCGAAGGGTGCTTGTCACACCTGTCTCAGCGTCAAAGTGACGAGTCTCACGAACAATGGGTAACCCCATGTTGACTGCGCTACGTTGTCTGACAACCTCGTAGTTGAGTGCCTTCTCCACGTTTCTGAACCCGGTGATGTTCTTGACCTCAACCCTGTTACCGCCATCAATGCTGACGTTTGCGTCTACCCTGAGTGATCCTTCTCCGCTTGGGTCATAGACTCCCAGATGCTCAAGGATCAAGCTCAGCTTCTTAAGGAAATCACGTGCCTCCTCAGTAGACGTAATATCAGGCTCGGTGACAATCTCCACCAAAGGCACACCAGCCCTGTTATAATCGATAAGAGTCTCCCTGGCGTTTGTGATTCCTCCGCCTACGTGGACTAGTTTGGCTGGGTCTTCCTCAATGTGGACACGTGTGATGCCTATCCTGTGGTCTCCAACCATCAGATAGCCGCCTTCAGCTAAGGGTACCTCGTATTGTGTGATCTGATAGTTTTTCGCCATATCAGGGTAGAAATAGTTCTTCCGGCTGAACCTAATCACAGGTTTAATGCTGCTCTCTAGGGCTATACCGATAGTTATTCCGTGTTCAATGGCTTTCTTGTTGAGCTTTGGTTTGCTCCCCGGGTAGCCTAGACAGATTGGGCATACCGCTGTGTTAGGCTCAATATCATCAATATCCGTGGTACAGCTGCAGAATAGTTTACTCTGTGTCTTGAGCTGTACGTGTATCTCTAAGCCTATGGTTGCCTTCACAGGTTTTCTACCTCCCACGCTACCTTGAGCATCGTATGTTCCTGTAGGTGATCAGCCATCAAATGCAAGCCCACAGGCATTCCCTCTGATGACCCGCATGGTACTGAGACCATGGGTATCCCTGCGAGGTTCGGGGCAACCGTCAAAACATCCATCATATAATGCTGAATAGGCTCAAGCTGCTCGATCTCATCAAACCGTGGCGCCACCACTGGCATCGTAGGCGCAGCCAAGACATCAACGCCCATAAACGCGTTTTTAAAGTCCTCGATGACCTTGGTTCTGACCTTCAACGCCTTCAAGTAATAGGCGTCTCTGTAGCCAGCCATCCTTGTGAACGTACCAAGCATTACCCTGCGTTTGCTTTCGTCTCCGAAGCCCTGTGTTCTGATCTTGCTAAAGTATTGGTTAAAGTCGCCTTCAATGGGTTCCTGTAAACCATAGCGTAGTCCGCTGAACTTTGATAGGTTTGTTGACGCCTCAGCCATTGCGATGATATAGTAGCTGCTTAACGCGTACTTGGTGTGAGGTAGGCTTACATCAACTAGGGTTACTCCCTTGGATTCAAGCTTCTTGAGGGTACTCCAGATGGTTTTCTCCACATCAGGGTCTATCCCCTCACCATAATACTCCTTGGGAACCCCTACCTTGAGACCCTCAATTGATTCAAGCTCAGTGTAATCGGGCACCGATGCATCAAGTACAGTGCTGTCATATTTGTCAGGTCCACTGATGACGCTGAGGAGTAATGCTGCGTCCTTGACGGTTTTCCCCATTACACCAATCTTGTCGAGGCTATTTGCATAGTCTATCAAGCCCCATCGGCTAACCCTACCATAAGTAGGGGTGATTCCTACGACTCCACACCATGAAGCCGGGCAACTGATGCTACCCCCAGTACTCTCGCTAATGGCTAGATGCGGGAAATCAGCAACCGCCGTAATACAAGCTGCTCCACCACTACTACCACCAGTGCTCCTCTCTGGGTCATGGGGGTTCAATGGCTTGTTATATGGGGTGTTTACGTTGAATGTGCCAAACCCGAACTCATCCTGAGTGGTCTTACCGAGAATGCTTGCCCCTTCAGCTCTACATTTCGCGATAACAGTAGCATCAAATGGCGGAACATATCCTTCTAGTACCTTGCTTCCAGCGGTGCTTTGTACGCCTTTGACGCATACGTTGTCCTTAACAGACACAGTGTAGCCCTTGAGCTTACCCTCACCTGATTCCAGTGACTCCGCGAACGTATTCATGAAATGATACTCTTGATCCAGTTCCTTGGCTCTCTCTAAGGGATTCACTTGATCCGTGGCCCCCGGATGTACTTGCCTTCATGGTCCTTGACGTTCTCCAGTGGGTCCCAAAACCACTGTTCTGGTTTGTCGTCTCTTAAGCTGTCTTTGATCTCTATTGGATGGTAACTTGGCTCAACGCCATCGGTGGATACTTCATCAAGCTCCTTGAAGGCGTCGAGTATAACGGATAACTGCTGAGTGTACTTGTCCGTCTCTTCCTCAGACAAAATGAGACGCGCTGCCTTGGCTAGCTCTTTTACCAGTTCCCTGGTTACAGCTATCTCAGCCAAAAACAATGCACCTCCCGTTGGAAGAAAAAATACTAGTATGTCTCAGAAGTGAAGCCGTGGATTCTATTAAAACATTCACCCATCATTTTTCACTCCGATGCCACACAACATGCCGCACCTTATTTAAGAGTTCCTCACAGACAGGATACAAGTGAACCGATTGTCAACAGAAGAACTAGTAAAATGTATTCAAGATGCTATTGATCTACTGGAAAACTACCGAATGTTCGGACCAATGGTAGAAGAAGGAATAGCTGCCTTCAATAAGATTAACACTTGTGTCATCGATCCTACCCCCGAAGCACGAAAAGAAGCAAAAGACCTGATAGGCGAGATGCAGCGACAGATTGGACCATACAAAGGAATGGTTCCCCAGGTAGCAGAAGCATTAGAGAAGCTAGAGAAATGGTCTAAAGAAGAATAGCGCCCCCCAGAGGGGGCATCACAGAGGGCTGGGTCTTGATCAGTACCCATTAAAACTCAATAGTTTTGAACATTATTTGAATCTATCGACTCATTTTATTCAACCGGATAAGAAATTTATCAGCTTCTGCGCACCTGTAGAAGAATTCACCTAAAAGGGTTGCAACCGCTGATACAATAGGTGCAAATATGCCCCTTTGGCAAATCAACAGCCCAGACTATCTTATCCTCGTCATTGAATAGAACATTATCAATGCTGGGAAGATTCTCAGCCACAAGTTCACCGATCTCCTCAAGACTCTTACCCTCAAAGGCCTGAGCCGCCAAAGGCTTGTCCAGTGGATCACTGAAACAAGGATAGAATATCGGAGCATAACTTACGAGGAAATCAACCTCAGTGGCACCAGCTTGACGCAGGTTCTTAGCAATAGACTCACTCACAGTACCCCTAACGATACTGTCGTCTGTGATTACGACCTTCTTTCCCTCAACAGTCTTCCTGATGATGTTATGTTTGAGATCACTGGCGATCTTACGGTACTTGGGGTCATCGATAATGTATGTCCTGCCCATGTAGGCGTTCTTGATGACACCCTCATCAGCAGTAACCCCAAGCCCCTCAGCCACACCAGTAGAGACACTCCGCCCACTATCAGGCACAGGAATAACCACCAACCCATTCCCCTTGTGTTCACCATACTTCTCATTGAGTTCATGGAGATCAACCAAGCCATGTCCTAGACGCTTACGGGCAACATGAACAGTCTTACCCTCAATCACACTGTCGGGTCTACCGAAATACACCCACTCAAAGACACAGTGAGCACGTTTTGGCTCTAAGACCTGTTCCTCTGTGATCTTATCATCACAAACCACCATGAGGCTTCCCGGCACCACATCTTTCCGTACAGTAAACTCCTCGCCCATATTCTCAAGCACATCAATAGGCGCAGACTCTGACGCAAAATAGAAGCTGTCGCCGCTCTGAGCCATATAGAGGGGTCTGATGCCACGCTCATCACGTGCCGCAAGTAACATGCTCTTGCGCTCTTGTCGATCCCAGACCGCCATCACCAATGAATAATAGGAGTTACGGTGAGTCTCCATGGCTGCCTTGAAGGCATCAACAATAGAATCACCCTTCTCAAGATTCGTTAAAATGGATTTCTTGAACACTGCCTCGTTTGGACCCTGTTTCTCCGGGAAATACCCATCCAAGGCTAAGCTAAAGTGATAACGATCATCTTCACGGGATTCAACTGGAGTTATTCCATTGTTTGAGTTCTCGCCACTAGCCACCCCTATAATCACATAGTCTGTGGGGTGGGTGAATGATACGAATTTTTCATCGAATACGTTGCTGACTAGTCCCTTGCCTTTCCATGTGCGTATGCTGTGGTTACCTGCTGTGGTTAGCCCGCTGCTTTCCTGTCCCCTGTGCTGTACCCCGTAGAGTATGTAGTGGCTTTTTGTTGATGCGTCGTTGTGGCTGTAGACTCCAATGACTCCCTGCATACCCGACATTACCCATGGGCATGATTAAAAATCATCGCAAAACAGATTGCATATTTACCATAATATTGCATGTTTAATCAAACAAAGGGAAGAGGGTTAGAACTTGTGTGCCACGTAATCCACGATGGACTTGAAGAAAGGATAACCATCACCATACTGATCTGGCTTACCTTCCCTTGTCCACTCAGGCATCAAGTAACCGAAATAAGCTCTCTCAGGGTGAGGCATCAAACCAAGTACTGTACCCTCTGGGTTACTGATGCCCGCAATATCATGATACGCGCCATTAGGGTTCTCAGGCCAATCATACTCGGCATAAGAACCGTCAGCTCTGACGTAACGCCACATGATCATATCCTGATCATATAGCTTGTTCAGTAACTCCTCGCGTTGCTCAGGGGGCAAGATGAATCTTCCTTCACCGTGGGCAACAGGACAACTAAGGACATAACCTTCTTTGAGTCCGTTCATCATGCCGCAGTTGCTTTTTCCCTCGTACCGCATACGAATCCAGCGATTCTGATAACCATGTGTACTGTTTCCAAGAGCTGCTTCTGGGTAGAGACTCTTTCCCTCCCAACCGGGGAGGAAACCAAGCTCAACCAGCTGCTGGAAACCATTGCATATGCCTATAACGGGTTTACCGCTGTCAACGAACTCTGTAAGCTCTTTGCCGATCCTGTACTCGCATTCCTTTGCCCAGATCGAGCCACTGCGCACATAGTCACCATAGCTGAACCCACCGGGGAAAACCAGTATATCATACTCGTCTAGGTTCTTATCCTTGAACACCTTCTGAGTGTGGATGAGGTTTACCTCTGCTCCAAGATCCTCAAAGACTCTTACAGTCTCCAAGTCGCAGTTGGTTCCAGGTGCCCTCATGATGAGTATGCGCATCTCTTCTGGTTTCATCTTCTCGCCTCCAGTGGGGTCTTCCATGCCCCAATCAATGTTTCAAGCTCTGCTTCAAACAAGGGTGCTCCATCCTTTGTGATATTGAGTTTCTTCTCCTGCTTCACCGCGCCAATACAGCTGAATGGTGTGTCGGCTAGGGTTTTCTCGAACTTCTCGGTCTTGTCCGCGGGTACCTCAATCAATAGTCTTCCATTGCTCTCACTGAACAATAGGAGATCGTCTCTCATCTGCTCAGAAACAGGCACTAAGGCGATGTCAACATCAAGACCAAGATCACCTGTGAAAGCCATCTCGCTGAGGGCTACAGCTAAACCTCCCTCACTACAGTCGTGACAAGCTCTGACTAGTCCAGCGTCTATCGCGTCAAGCACACGTTTGTATGCCTTGATGTTTTGCTCTGGGTCCAGTTTGGGCACTGAGCCTCCAAGCTCATCATAGAGTCTGAGGTATTCGCTCCCCCCGATTTCTGGCTTTGTGACACCTACAAGGTAGAGCGCGTTTCCGGGTTTCTTTAGCTCCATTGATACCGCTTTTCTGATGTCTGGCACGATACCGAGACTGGTAATCAGCAGTGTGGGTGTTACTGGTCCAAGTGGGCTCTCGTTATAGAGACTGTCCTTACCAGACACGAAGGGTGCCTCGTAGACCTTGGCTACATCATAACAGGCCCTACAAGCCTGAACTAAACCACCAAGTCTATCCTCGTACTCTGGGTTACCCCACGCGAAGTTATCCAGTAGAGCCCATCTGCGTCCACCTACACAGACGCTGTTCCTGATGGCTTCGTCTATGACACTTGCAGCCATCCAGTAGGGGTCAATCTTGCCGTATCGGCTGTTTACCCCACTTGCGACACTGATGCCCTTCCATATATCATGGAGGGGTTTCACTACTGACGCATCGCTTGGTCCAGCCAGCCAGCCCTGTAGTGGCTTGATTACTGTCTGTCCCTTGACTTCTTGGTCGTATCGTCTTACGACCTTCTCCTTGCTGCAGATATTGTAACTTGATAATAGTTTGAGCAGTACCGCGCCTAGATCTTCTGGCAATGGTAATTCTGGGTCAACTAGCATTGGTGGAACCCATTTTGTCTCGCGCATGAGCTTTGGTGGATTGAACAAGGTTTCAAGCACCAAGTCCGCGACTTCTTCATCATGATAAAATAGCTTGGCGTGTCTGGACTCGTTGTATTGTCCGAGTACCGTGGCCTCAACTTGTTCGTCACTGAAGATCTCAAGTACTTTTTCTAGGTTCTCAGGTGGCACCGCCAATAACATTCTTTCTTGGCTCTCGCTGATCCATATCTCCCATGGAGCCATATCGTCAGCCTTCAAGGGAATCCTGTCAACATAAGCGTCAACACCAAGCCCATAACGTTCAGCAGTCTCACAGACACCACAACTCAGTCCACCGCCGCCGATGTCGGTGATTCCTGAGCCTAGTTTTTGTTCACTGATTTGTTTGATGGCTCGTTTTACCTTCTCTTCCTCAATGGGGTTCGCGATCTGTACGGCTGATCGGCTTGTCTCCTCTGATTCCTCGCTGAGTTCAACAGAGGCAAAGGTAACACCATGAATACCATCGTGTCCTGTTCTGCCACCTGCCAGTACCACGTAGTCGCCTGCTTTGACGTTGCGAATATACTGGTCTTTAGGTAAGACCCCAATGCATCCAGCATAGACCAATACGTTTCCAGTGTAGTCCTCATCAAATACCGTCGCACCGTTCACAGTAGGAATACCAATGCTGTTACCATAGCTTCCAATACCATCAACCACGCCATTAAACAAGTAATTCGGGTGCTTGACGCCTTCAGGCAGCTTCTCATAAGGATAATTCAATGGACCAAAACACAGCACATCAGTGTTGGCTATGGGCTCTGCCCAAACACCTAGAATATCCCTGATAACTCCCCCAAGGCCTGTAGCTGCTCCGCCAAAGGGCTCTATGGCGCTTGGGTGGTTATGAGTCTCAACCTTAATCGCGATAGTAACATCATCTGTCAGGTCCACCATGCCGGCGTTGTCCTCAAAGACGCTGAAACACCACTCTGGCTTGAGTTCATCAATAAGCTTCCTGAAATATGTCTTCAACAAACCATTGACTCTGCCTTCTGGTGTATCGATTACCCCAGCGAAGGTCTTGTGGCTACAGTGCTCGCTCATGGTCTGGTCGAATGTCTGTAGCTCAATGTCTGTGGCTTTACGTTCTCTGACAATGTAATGGTCTCTG
>JAOZIG010000016.1:9573-10546 GCA_026014515.1 Candidatus Bathyarchaeota archaeon
TCTGATGTATCTGAGTTCAGCGAGGCTTAATCCGAGTCCAAGCTGGTCCCTGATGGCCTCAAGATCAGCGTCAGATGCGTTCATGAAGTCTATGGTGTGGTGGCTGAAGGGTAGATTTGATTCCTTAACCCTGCTCATTACTGCTCACTTATCTCAAAATGATAATCATCCTTGGTCGGGTTGGTCAGAAGACGCCTGCACATTTCGTCAAGCAGCGTCTCAGCCTCACCTCGACTCTTCGCCTCATAATAGACCTCATATGCTTTACTGGATCTCACCTTCTCAACAGGATAACCTAGTCCCTGTAGGGCGTTGGCTGTTGCGTCGCCCTCTGGGTCACTGTATCCTTTCTTGAGGGTCACATAAACAAAGGCTTTATACTTCATTTTTATCACGGGCGGGGTTTCCCCACGGTTGGTGTTTAATGAATGTGTTAATCTATTAAGCTTTTTCAAAGATGTTTTGCATGGATATTAAATTTTTCAATATTCGTAAAACTAGTTCTAACTCGTTTGATAAAAGAAAAAGGGGTTGCCCTTATACGTGGGCTGTGATTAACCGCTGCTTAATAGAATGGCTATGATTAGGCCGTAGATAGCTAGACCTTCACCAAGAGCAATGAACAGAAGTGACCAGATAGATAGTTCCGGTCTCTCTATTAGCATATCAGCTCCTGCCTTCGCTGCAACCATGATACATAGTGCAGATGCGAATGCAGCTCCAATGAGTGTTAGTGAACTGGTCAGTAAGGGCCATGCAGATTCTGGAATCATACCATCCTCACCTCCTCCAAATATTAAGACGATCATTAAAAGTATACTCACAATGATCGTAAAGCCGCCGAATGAAGTCAGACCAGCACCCCAAGGGGTACTTTTCCCTTCCATGTCGGCAGATGCGTTAATCATTCCACCCTGAGCCATCGCGTACGCTCCGGCTAGAATGGCGATCGCCACCGCAAGTGTTGCGTATT
>JAOZIG010000024.1 GCA_026014515.1 Candidatus Bathyarchaeota archaeon
TTCCGGACTATCGTGTAAGGGTCTCCAGAGAATGTACAGCCTCGTATGGCAAAATAGATGTAATCTTAGCTGGGGTTGACACACTTCTTGTTGGGATAATTCGTCTAGAATATCTCCGTAGCCTGAGCCGGCCAAACATCGTTTATACCGGGAAGACAAATAAACATGTAGTTGAGATGGTCCGTAGCGTCTGATAACCAAGTGTCGAGGAATTAGTCAATGTCTCCTACGTTACGCTGGAAGAAGGTATTGTTGTAGAGGTACTTCTTGAACAGGGAGTGGAACATGAGATACAGTTTATCATCTACCAGGCGCATTAACTCCATGTGTTGCGTAGACTCGAAAGCTGAGCCGTCCATAGAAATTGCTTTATTATTGACATTGACATCTTCCTATAGCTTCTCTTACAGCTACTTCTTGGTGTAGCCCTATATATACCCTGGCACTATCCGTTTCAATAGCGGGTGCATCAGGGCTTACATGTAGGTAGCTGCCCCGTGTTTCTCTTTGCTACCCACCATGATGTTCCGCGGCCTGTCGTCGCCTGCCATGAAGATGTCTTCCGAGGTTTCTTGAGTGTAATACACCTCTCCGCTCTTTACCATCGTCTCATAACATCCATGCCTAACCCGGCTATCTCGCCACTCTCTCGTCATCGTTTGGAGGTAGTCGTCCTTCTTCTTATTGTCAAAATCTCTAGTGTTCAGCCACTCCAATGGGTTGAAGTTGGTAACTTCGTGCTCGATCAGCTCATCTCTGTCTGCCAGGCTCTGCAAGTGTGCAAAATACCTTTCCATGAGCTATTCGAATTCAGCCAAGCACTGCTGGTCGGGGACCAGAGTAGGCTTTAAGAACCGCTCATAAAGCGCATACAGCTGGTTCGTTACTGATTTGCTGGAGTATTCATAAGCTAACCCCTGCACCGTCCAGCCAGTGGAGGTCTAGAATTGGTCTAAGTCTAATTCTGACAATATTCGCTTCGACCGATTGATTCCCTTGAGCTTGTTAGATTGGTAGTACTCCTGCAGGCGCGGCAAGAGTCGTTGATATCTCTAATGCTCGGCTAAATCCATCAAGTGCTATGGTATCGCCGTCGGCCCAGGGAAATCCTTCAGGTAGTAGTACCTCTGCTTCTCGAACGACTCTTCCCTCTAGGTCGAAACAGTAGAAGCCTAGCGCGGTTTGACGAGCATCTCCTCTTGTAGGCCCTATTGCACCGTCATGTGAGGATTGATGCCTAGATGGTGGATGAGTGATTCTACCTTGGGTCCTGTACCTCTGACGTATAGATCAGCTGGGATGACCGCGTTACCTTATCTGACCTCTTGTTCTAACTCCGCCACCTATGGTGGGAATAGCCAGCATGTCCACTTACTCCTAACAGACACTTCCTAATCGTTAGACATGTAGTTATAGA
>JAOZIG010000497.1 GCA_026014515.1 Candidatus Bathyarchaeota archaeon
AACCACTGCTGTGAGCCGGGTCATTACATTATCCAACAAGGATCTCTACAAGATCTCACTGGTTGATCTAAAGACCTACACCATGCTCGTTCTCAACCTTGCGAGGGATATCTCAAGAAGACTTCGTGGTGCAGATGAAATGCTTGCAATGGTCAAGAACCGTGCGACCATGCCTACGTCTTCTTCTCAAGGCGATGCATCATTATAAGAAACAGTACCATCAATATTGGAAACATAGTGCCGACGAGCATTCCACTTCTTAGTGCGGCATCAGCCTCTGAAAGTCCTCGTAGCCAAGGAGCTTTGGTAACCAAATTTGGTACAACATCCGCAGTCAAACCGATCAACCAAGGGCCGAAGGCAGCTCCCGCATCTCCTCCTGCTGCAAGGAAGGCAAACAGGGAGGATCCTGCAAGCGGAAAACGGTTTGCACCATTTACCACTGAGCCCGGCCAAAGCAGCCCAGCACCTAACCCAGCAAAGATACAGGCGATCAAACTAATAATCGGCAGTGGGCTCAAGGCAGCCACAAGATAACAGACTACACAGAGTATAGCCCCCATGAGCATTGCCTTATGCAACGGAAACCGAGTACCCCACGCACCATAGATTGCACGTATGGTTCCTAGGAGCAAGGCAAACAAGCAAAGCCCCACCAAGTCCCCTACTTCCTTAGGTAAGCCTAGGGCCGTTTCTGCAAAGGTACTTGTCCACTGGCTCATGGAAACCTCGGTCGCTCCACCGACTGCAATTCCGAGTACTACCAAAAGGAAGTATCTGGATGCGAGCAACTCTCTAATCTTTGTCCGGTGGTCCTCATGAACAGCGGGGGCAAGGGGGACAGTCAAGAAGTTGATGAAGTTCAACAGTGGGAAAACTGACCAGATCAAGACTACAAACATCCAGTTCCCACGTCCAAAGAATTGGATCATCAGTGTTGTGCCGATGACAACAACTATGAATCCCCAAGCATAGAATGAGTGCAACAGACTCATTGCACTTTCCTTCGCATCCCCTGGGATTGCCTGCACGATGGCACTGAGAAGCAACTCGAAAAGTCCTCCCCCTATGGAGTAGATAATAGTGGCAACCATCAAACCAAGATACGTATTGTTCGGAAACAGACGGGGAGCAAGGGCTAAAAATAGAAAGCCTACAAACGCTAGGAAGTGCCCCAGTGTTATAAACGGCCTTACCCCGTATCGGTCTACCGGTCTGCTGAAGGCAAGGTCGGCAACAATCTGGGTAAAAAAATTGAGCAACGTAAGACGACCCACCTGTTCAAAGGAAAGTCCAAGCTCACTCATAAAGGTTACATACAACAGCGGAGCCAAGTTGCAGGTTAGGGCTCCTATAAAATTACCTAGGTAACAGGCTCGAATAGTGCGTTTGTACATGTGGCTGAGTATACTACCA
>JAOZIG010000035.1 GCA_026014515.1 Candidatus Bathyarchaeota archaeon
TCAGCAGTTGCACACAACCCAACTCGTTTCTGGGCTTTCAGTCTTGAACCTGGAAATGAAGGAGACCTAATCTTTGATGTAGAATGGGACCTGCCACGGGAAAACGTAACAATTCACCTGACTCAAATCAGTGTTGAAGATGACATTTTCGTGGTTTACTTACGAGAAACCCGAGAATTCTATGGCTTTAGCCTAAGCACAGGAGCCGAACTTTGGGGTCCAACTCCAAGACAAAGCTACCTGGACAGCTATGGTTTTGCTTCAATGAACGACTGGGAATTCATCTACAAGGGTAAACTAATCTCCGGAAACGTCGGAGGAATTGTTTACTGTTATGATGTTGAAACAGGTGACCCATTGTGGACCTATGAAGACACTGATCCTTACTCCGAAATTCTGTGGAGCAACAACTGGCCAATCCGTAAAGCATTCATCTGCAACGACGTGCTGGTAATCAGTCACGATGAGCACTCTCCAATTGATCCTCTGCCTCGAGGTGCACCTACTGTAGCTGTTGACCTGAACACAGGTGAAGAAGTCTGGTCGGTGAACATTCGTGGAACTCAATGGGGTGGCACTCCAGTTATTGGTGACAGCATTATTGCAGCATACAACACGTACGACAACAGAATATATGCAGTTGGAAAAGGGCCATCAGCAATAACCGTAGAAGCTCCATTGACTGGTGTCTCAGCTGGTTCAAATGTGGTAATTCGCGGTATGGTAACTGACATTTCACCAGGAACAAACGACTACAGCGTAACTGCAAGATTCCCCAACGGTGTACCCGTAATGTCTGACGCAGACATGAACGAATGGATGCAATATGTCTACATGCAATTTGCACAACCAACCGATGTCATGGGCGTACAAGTAAAAATCGAAGCAGTTGACCCCAACGGTAACTACCAAAACTTGGGCACAGTAACTACTGACATAAATGGTGTCTACAGTCTAATGTGGGCTCCAGAAATTGACGGCAAATATGACATCTACGTAACCTTTGCGGGAACTGAATCCTATTACGGCTCAACCACCAGCACAGCAATGCCTGTAGACCCTGCAGCAGCACCTGCAGCACCTATGGAACCCGAAGAACCAACAGATAACGAAACTCCAGTAGAACCCACACAACCCATAGAAGCTCCATTCATCACTACTGAAATCGCAATAGTACTAGCAGTTGCAATCCTAGCGGCAGTCGGTGTAGCTGTATACTGGATGCTAAAACGCAAATAAACCAATCATCCTCCTCCCTTCTTTTTTTGGGAGAATAAACATTGGATAGAAAGGGACTGAAAAGGCTCAAACACTAAAATGAAAAATCATCAACCAAAGGATAGTAGCATGGTTTTTTCATTTTTTCACCAAAATTGCCTGTGCATGGGCCTCAGCAAACCCTTTT
>JAOZIG010000503.1 GCA_026014515.1 Candidatus Bathyarchaeota archaeon
GCGCGGCGATGTTGTCTGGAACACATTCCCGAGTTGAACCACTTTGTGTGATGTTTACTGGGCCCCCAGGCGTTGGTAAAACTACGGCTATTCGTTTTTTGCAGGAAGGTATTTCCTACTGTGATCAACAAGTTTTCACTGAAGCTCAAGTTTACTCATTCAATTCAAGTAATGAATTCTGGGAGCGCTACGCACACCAGAAGTATGTCGTGTTGGATGATATTTTCAAGAGTAACGACCAGAAGATTTGTGGGACGGAGGCACAAGCCGTTATTGATATGATTAACACGTCCGTATATTCATTGCCGATGGCATTTGAGTCTAAAGGTTGTGTTTTCTTTGATTCTGAGTACGTTATCATGTCTACCAACATAGCGAATAACGGTATTGAGAGTGCCACATTAAATAGTGTGGGCATCCGTGATCCTGGAGCAATATTGCGACGTTTGCACGTGGTCCTGCATCGTGTGGAGAAACTCGATCCTGAGAATCCCATCGCTAAGGACCAGATTTCCTTCAGAGTGGATAAATGCCGACGTAAGGTGAATGGTGAATCCCTTGTTGGCAAAACGTACACTGCTGGTGAACTTGTGGTGATATTGCGTCAACTTAAAGCTCAACTTGTTAAAGAGAAAGAGGACATGAGTTGCTCACCTGAGTACTTGCGCTTGCTCTTCCCTAATGTACGCGTGGAGAGTGGGATACGTGGTGTTAATCCATCCTTGTCCGAAGCTAGGCGGAAACATGCTGAGTTGATGGAAACCTTTGGGTATACACCCCGGGTAGTGGCCAGTGACGATTCTAGTCCAGCGAATCCAGTGGATGAGCATGATGATTCTGAAGAAGATGATTCTGTGGACACCATAGAGTTCTTACCGCCCACTACCCGGGGTGTATACCCAAAGGTTTCCTACTGTGATCAACAAGTTTTCACTGAAGCTCAAGTTTACTCATTCAATTCAAGTAATGAATTCTGGGAGCGCTACGCACACCAGAAGTATGTCGTGTTGGATGATATTTTCAAGAGTAACGACCAGAAGATTTGTGGGACGGAGGCACAAGCCGTTATTGATATGATTAACACGTCCGTATATTCATTGCCGATGGCATTTGAGTCTAAAGGTTGTGTTTTCTTTGATTCTGAGTACGTTATCATGTCTACCAACATAGCGAATAACGGTATTGAGAGTGCCACATTAAATAGTGTGGGCATCCGTGATCCTGGAGCAATATTGCGACGTTTGCACGTGGTCCTGCATCGTGTGGAGAAACTCGATCCTGAGAATCCCATCGCTAAGGACCAGATTTCCTTCAGAGTGGATAAATGCCGACTCACCCGCTTCAACAACTTCATCGTGGGTACGGTTTCGTGAGGCTTACATGCGGGATGATACTGCTACGATG
>JAOZIG010000403.1 GCA_026014515.1 Candidatus Bathyarchaeota archaeon
TCAACGCTTCTTGATGTTGGCAATGTCCAAGTAGAATGCACAGAAGGAGAGACATCAGAGGCATCACAGATGTACGTAGATGCCAGAGGGCCCGGATCAGGAGAAAGCAAAGGCAAGGTATCTGTAAAATACACCTATACATTTGAGCCCTGGAAGACGGGCACTTACTGTATTAGCCCCCACGTGTTCTTGAACGGTCACTATATAGCATGGAGCTGGGGATCATGCAATGTCCCAGTGAATACCAGTGTTTCAAAGGCAAAAGTGTATGTGAAGGTACAGGTAGACCAATACTCTACCCCTGTAAAGATACATGAACACAAGGTGCTTGATGTCATTGAGCAGTCTGGCACTGGTTCACAGTCTGGATTCAGTTACAACTCATTAACGGATGGCGGGATTAGCACCAAAGCTTATCTCCAAGGGGGAGATGATGCGGTAGTATTCGTCGAGATAATTGGTTATGCGAGTGTTTTGAAACACGGGAGAGCCATCGTCGATATGAAGACAAGCCCCAACTTCGGCTGTATTGTTGATGATGTTCTTTATGCACGGAGGATTTGTAGATACTGGCCACCAGTTCTCGTTGATGTTCTTGAGGCTATACAGATCTAACCCCCTCTTTTTTGATCATTTTCTAATAATTCAATGACATCTCATACTCTATGTCTGATCCAGTCATACAGAGTAAACCAATTCTTGAAAGATTCAGCCTAAAAAACCGAACAGCCATCGTCACAGGCGGAGGACAGGGAATAGGCAGAGCATTCGCCCACGCACTAGGAGAAGCAGGGGCATCAGTGGCAGTCGTTGATATTGTATTTGAACGAGCTGAGAAGGTCGCAGTGGAGCTTGAAGAGAAGGGGATAAAATCCATGGCATTGAAAGCTGATGTTACAAAGAAGACCGATGTAGACAAGATGGTTGAATCCGTGGTTGATGAGTGGAGCAAACTCACCATTGGCGTAAACAACGCTGGAATAGGTGAGTGGCATGACGCAGAGACCCTCAGCGAGACGGAGTTCGACAAGATCATGAACGTGAATCTCAAAGGCGTGTTCCTCTGTGCACAGGCTGAGGCAAGACACATGCTAGAGGCAGGCTATGGAAAGATAATCAACACAGCCTCCATGTCAGGTAGCATCGTCAACACACCCCAGAACCAGATGCCCTACAACACAAGCAAGGCAGGGGTAATCCACATAACAAAAAGCTTCGCTGCTGAGTGGAGCCCAAGGGGAGTCAGGGTCAACTGCATCAGCCCCGGATACACACGAACACAGCTAGTCGAAGATCTACTGAAGACGCCTATTGGTAAGGATATGATGCCCAGATGGATGAGTTTGACTCCGATGAAGCGCATGGCTGAAGTGACTGACCTACAAGGTGCAGTGGTTTATCTTGCGTCTGAGGCAAGCGACTTTATGACCGGGCATGACATGGTGGTTGACGGCGGCTACAGCGTCTGGTAGCCTATATCATCAACTCTGGGTAGAGACTGCGTAACGCCAGTAATGCATCCTCTACGCTTGATGCTTCACGGTACTCATCACTATCACCGCTCAGATACAGGAAAGCATCATCCTCGGTGTGTTTTCCCTGCAATCTGTCTGCTTGGACTAGTTCATCGCTGAATAGGTTGCTCTTGAAACTGAAATCCTGTTCAGGGAGCACAATGAGATCTGGTGCCTCAGAGAGATATGGTCCTTCATAGAGTTCTTCTCGGCTGTAGACTGCTTTTACTATTGGTCTTCCACCGTATCTGATGCTCTTTAGTAGGTCTACGAGTTCATCGAGTAAGTCGATTCGTTGTGCTTGGGTGATGTCGCCTCGGGGGAACCGTTTCTCAGTGTTCAAGTATATTTTGTTGGTTTCTGCTAGGAATGCTTTGGTGCCTCTTCTGATGGCGTTATAGTTTTCCATGGGTTTTGGGTCGATTCTTAGATAGCCTTCCTCTTTGAGTAAGGTGTTCAGGTTGTAGGCGGTGCCCGCTGAGCCCATACCGTGGTCGCTTAACATCAGTAGGGCTGTGTCTTCAGGCATCTTGGAGACGAGGCTATGGATCGCGTCATCCACCTGTTTATAGTAGTCTCTGAATGCTTCATGGTACTGGTTTTTCCGGTTCTCGTAGGCGTCCCAGAGGTAATGCCCGATGCGGTCTGTGCCTGTAGCCACAAAGAAGCATATGTCCCATTTTTCTTCAAGCTGTTTGACGCCGAAATCGGTGCGTCTCGCTAGGGCGGTGGATAGATCAGCTAGGAACCGTTCTATCTCCTTCTCGCTCTCTGGTGCATCAATGTCTATCATGTAGCCTTGCTTAGCTAGTGTCGCGGCGTAGTCACTGGGGTAAACGGCTTTTTCAAGCTGGGGTGAGACGAAACCGGATACGTGTACGCCGTTTAGTGCTTGTGGTGGGTAGGTGGCGGGTAGGTTGATGATCAGGGTTCTTTTGTCATTGTTTTTTTGCCAGAAGGGTTGTGCTTTGAGTTTGTTGCTTTGATGATAGGTGACATTGTAGGTTCCGGGTTGGAAGTCTGTGAAGCCGTATATTGCGTGTTGTCCGGGGTTTCTGGCTGTCATTATGCTGCTCCATGAGACGGCGCTGTTGGGTGGTAGGCTTGATTTTACTTGTTTTAGGTTGCCTTGTTTGATGAGTTCTGCTGTGTGGGGCATGGTGTTGTTTTCTGTTAGGGTTTTTAGTAGCTGGTAGGGTACTCCGTCTAGTCCGATTATGGCTGCTTTCACTGTTTTCACCCGGTTTTGATACCACTACGGGTGGGTAGTAAATAACATTAATGTTTGGGTGGCTGAATACGCGGTTTTTTAAACCGACAGAAAACACTACAATGTGATAAAGATTGAAAGAGTTTAGCCTAGTAGCCACAGGAGACTCACTCATCACCCTCAAACAAAGCGTCCACACAGAACCCCAATACACGAGACTACTCAACATCATCAGGGGCGTAGACTGCGCATTCACAAACCTAGAGATGAACCTCCACGACTACGGACCTATCTGTTACCCCGCAGCGGAATGCGGTGGTACTTACACACGGGCTGAGCCCAGTATACTTGAGGACCTCCTCTGGATGGGCTTTGATATATTCAGCACCGCAAACAACCACAGCCTCGACTATATGTACGGTGGATTATTCAGCACAATTGAGCACCTGAAAAAACACAACGTAACATACGCTGGCACAGGCAAGAACCTAGCCGAGGCAAGAGCCCCAAGCTATCACGCCACAAGCAACGGACGAGTAGCCTTGATCAGTGCATGCAGCTCCTTCGCAAACTTTGGTAGAGCCGGACACCAGCGTAGGGACATGAAAGGAAGACCCGGATTGAACCCGTTACGGTATCTATCATGGTTTGAGGCGAAGCCTGAGACCATAGAGAAGCTCAAACAGGTCGAGAAGGAGTTGAACCTACCAGAAGTAGTTCAGGAAGAGGATGCCTACTACTTTAATCGAACCAAGTTCGTGGTGGGGAAAGATCCGGGTATGAGGACACAGGCTCACCCCGGGGATATGAAGGGAAATCTTGAGTCAATCAAGGACGCCACAAGAATGGCGGATTGGGTCTTGTTCACGCTTCACGCCCATGAGGGATTACTGCTTGATAGTGAACGGCCTGCGGAGTTTATCGAGGAGTTCGCTAGGGCGGCTATTGATGAGGGCGCTCATTGTTTCATTGGCCATGGTCATCACGCTATGAGGGGGATAGAGATTAGGGATGGAAAACCAATCTTCTACAGTCTGGGGAACTTCATATTCCAAAACGAGACCCCATACAAGATGCCAGCTGACTTTTATGAGCGATACAAGCTGGACCCATACAGTGGTGTGGTCTCTGATGCTTATGATGCTCGTCAACAGGCTAAACCTACGCCGGGTTATCCCGAGCATAAGTGGTTCACTGATGACGAAAAATACTGGATCAGTGTGATGCCAAGGATGGAGTTCAAGGATGATAAATTAACATCGTTGCAGCTTTTCCCGGTTGAGCTTGGTATGAAGAATCCTCGTAGCCAGCGTGGTCGCCCAATGCTTGCTGATGCCGTGTATGGTGAGAAGATACTGGGGATTATGAAGAAGCTCTCGGAGCACTATGGAACCGAGATAAAAATTAAGGATAACGTGGGTACCGTCCAGCTATAATACGGCTATGATCTCGTCAAGGCTCATGACCTTGGCGAATCCTTTTCTCATAACCATCAACTCATATTCTAACAGTTCTGGGTAATCTGCACCACATAAGTCGCTGCCGTAGATGACTTTGAAGCTGCGCTCATATGCTTGTCTTGCGGTCATGCTACAGCAATAGCTGGCTATTACGCCGGTTATGATTACTGTGTCTTTGCCCATGTTCTTGAGTATTGTCTCAAGGGGCGTATCATAGAAGCCACCGTAGCTGCATTTCTTGATCACTACCTCATCGGGCTTGGGTGCTATTTCGTGCCAGACTTCTGAGTTTTTGTAGAAGTGGCTCATGTCGATGTTTACTTCTGTGTATCTTCCGGGCATGTGTTTTCCTGTTTTTGGTCTGTCTTGGTATTGGTGTGTGTCGCTGTAGATGGTGTATATGACTGGGATGTTGTTTTTTCTGCAGTGTTTGATGATTTGTTTTATTTTTGGTGCTTTGCTTGTTGCGTCGGGTACCCAGTCTGGTGTCCAGTGGGGTTTGACGAACTCGTTCTGCATGTCTATGACGAGTAAGGCACATTTCTCTGGGTTTATGGTGTAGTCTGGGTCTCCATGTTGGTATGCGTTTTTTGCTAGTTGGAGGACTTGTTGTTCTGTGAATTTTCCCTCCTCATATTTGTTGAACATTGTTCAATAGTTTGTTGGGTTTGATATAAAGTTTATGAACAACGTTCAACAACAAGTAGCCATGAGCTACCAACGCGACAAAGAACAGAAAAAAACAGACATACAACAAGCCTTCACAGAACTCATCAACACAAACGGCTACGACAAAACCACAATACGCCAAATAGCCAAAAAAGCAGACATCAGCGTCGGAATCATATATCATTACTATCCACAGGGAAAACCATCAATCGCGGCAGCCATCTACGAGAAAAACCTCAGAGAAACAATCCCCCCATACGGATTAACCGAGAACATCGATGAGGTACTTAGAAACCATATACAGAGTCACAGAGAAAACAGCGAGATGTACAAGGCGTTTGATCAGGCTATTCTTGCCGATCATGATGTTTTCGAGTCCATTAAGCGGGATAGAAGACAGATAATGATGGAGTATTTAGAGGAAAAGGATTTACCCGTTGAATTGTTGGACAGGTGGCTTACCACGTACAATGTTATTGATGCCGTGATTCACAAGCATCTTTACATCAACTCGGTTTGCGAAAAAGACCCTGAACTCATAAACCTACTACGCACAATCTACTCTGCAATCAATTCATAGATATCGACTACATACACCGTGTATGTAACCCCGACTACACCATACACCTTCTTAACCACCATGCCGGTGTATCGTGTGGGAATGGTGTTCACCAGTCCAACCGGTGATTCAGCCCACCATCCCCCATCCGTCTGGCATGTCTTTTATCGGATAACCGTGTATTTCTTGTGTGAACTAATTTGGCAATATACGCTGATATGGTATTAATCAACGGTAAAATCATCACTGTAGACCCTGATGACAGCATCGTTGAAGCCGTAGCGATTTATCGAAACAAGATCGAGGCAGTGGGAACCACTGAGGAGATTAAGAAACTCGCTGGACAAGAGACAAAGGTAATCGACCTAGAAGGCAAGACAGTGATGCCCGGCATCATTGACAGCCACACTCACCCAAGCATGATAGCAGCGAGAAATCTTGAGGTAAACTGCAGGGCACCTCCCATCAAGAATATCCCCGAGATATTGGCGCTCATCAAAGCAAAAGCCAAGGAGCTTGGACCCGGAGCATGGGTACAGGGAGCTAACTTCAACGATAGTAAACTTGAGGAAAACAGACATATCACTCGCTGGGAGCTTGACGAGGCGGCACCGGATAACCCGGTTTTCATCGTATCAGACACGGGACACCAAGCACTCGCTAACAGCAAGGCGTTTGAAATTGCGGGAATCACTGATAATACCCCTGATCCACCGGGTGGTGAGATGCAGCGTAACGAGAAGGGTGAACTCACTGGGCTCCTATATGAGAACGCTACAGGCTTGATTCGTGAACATATCCCAGAGTACAGTGTGGAAGCACTGAGGGAGAGCTACAAGGATGTAGTTGCTCAGTTTAGCGAGTGGGGCGTCACAAGCACTCATAACGCGAGTGGACACAAGAATGGGATAAGGGCATACAAGCAGCTGCTGGACCAAGGTATGAAGCAAGTCAGGATGAGGCTCATGGTCAGCATCACACGGGAAGAGACCAGTGACGTATTGAGCGCCTTAGAGCTTGCCGGTATCGAGAGCGGCTTTGGTGATGACTGGTTTGGCGTCATGAGCATCAAGATCATGGGTGACGGCTCAGGAGCAGGAGGTACATGCTGCGTATATGAGAACCAACACAGGGGCACCTGCGGTCTCGGACTCTGGATGACTGAGCCAGAGGTTATCAAACAACAGGTCTTACAGGCGCATAACGCTGGGATCAGGGTAAGCATCCACAGCATCGGTGACCGTGGCGTGGACGCTGCATTGGACGCTATTGAGGCAGCTCAGAAGCAGAACCCTATCCCTGATATGCGCCATAGGATTGAGCATAACAGTCTCTGTACACCAAAACAGCTGAAACGAATCAAAGAGCTAGGAGTAACACCCAGCAGCAGCATCGGATACATGTATGGACTCGGAGACCAGTACGCCGAGAACTTTGGACTAGAACGATCCAGATGGTTACACCCACACAAGACCATGAAGGAAATGGGAATCATCGCTGGAGGTAACAGCGACTGCCCAGTCACCTACTACAGCCCATTTGTTCAGATATACGAGGCTGTGACTCGTAAATCCAGTAACGGACACGCTGTGAGTCCAGAGGAAAGAATCACGCCACTGGAAGCCATCAAGGTCTACACGTGGAACGGCGCGTATCTGGGTAAGGATGAGGATAAGCTGGGTAGTCTTGAGGTTGGTAAACTTGCTGACTTGATTGTTCTCGATAGGGACATCTTAACGATTCCACATGAGGAGATCAAGGACATCCAAGTCCTCAAGACAATCGTAGACGGAAAAATAGTCTACGAAAAATAACACTCTAATTAGTGTTATAAACTTACATTTTTTTTAGTATTTTACCTATTTGTTCAATGTGATTGTTAGTGACTAATGTTACATTGTTATCGACTAATAATTTTCTTGCTTTTGGATTAATATCAGAAGTGATAACTAGTATTGAATGATCAACTAAGTCACGATATTGTAGGACATCTGCTATATCACGTACTGTAGCTTTTTTTGTAGGGAAGTAGCCTTTACACTCTATTCCATAAGTTTTTCGTTTTTTATATAGAAAGACGTCTATTTCCACATCTAGACCATCATCATTTACTATAATTCCTTGTTCAACCACCGAATGTGGATAACTAAGTTTACATAATTGTTTAACATACCATTCCAACCAGTATCCATTTTCCCAAAAATCTAACTCTTTTGATTTATTTACACGAAATAGTTTCAATATTTCATATATTTCATTACACTCTTTACAATATAAATTATTTATCAATGTTTTTAATTCTAATTCTGTTCTGTTCTTATTATTTTCTAAATTTATAACTTCTATTTCTTCATATATATTACAACTATTACATAATCCATGCACTTCTCTAATAAGCATGTCATAGTTACACATATTTATTAATAACTCGTTTGTTTCACCTTCTGGATAAGACCAATCTTCCTCTTCTTCTACTGAGTGTAAATCATTCATATTCCTACATTGTGGACATTTAATTTTAGCTCTTGATTTTTTCTTAAAATAAGTATCGTATACATTAAGACTATGCCTACAATAAGCACATAGTTGTATTTTATATATTGGGTTTTCTATACTGTTCTTTATATTATTTTCTATATATTCACTTATTTCAGATACAGTTTTAAGTTCATCTTTCTCATTATCATCTAAATAAGATTTAATAACCAGTTGGTATAACGATCTTAAATATTGTTTTTTTCTAAGATCGTCAAATAATTCAGAAGTAAAACTGTTTTGTTCATAAGCATTAACTATTTTTCTAGAAGAAGATGTCTTTATTTTCAAGTTTTTTTTCTTAAATATGCCTCTAACTTTATTTAAGGACAGTTTAACCTCACCTTATTTGATAGTTCTATAATTACATCTTCTACAATGGTATACCTTCCTCAATCCACCTCTTGGCCCTGCCTTAATTTTACCCGCATAGTACATTGTATAATGCCGACATCTGGGGCAGTATAATCCCTTAGCCATTGTTGAACCCTTAGAATATTACTTACACTTTAAAATAATTAACTAATAGTTCGGAGGAAATAGTCTCTATATCTCTTCTTACATTGATCCGGTAACCGCAGATTTAAGGAGAAATTAATAAAATATGATAGGTAGGACCTCTCTAGCACTAGTGCATTGTTTCACAGAGAGATCTATAGACCTACCCACATCAAAATTGTACTGTACTACTATAATCTATTTTGTATTTTTTAATTAAGAATTAATGGTACATATCCATTTATAAATAAAATTTAGTTATTAAAAAATTTTAAAATTCTGGTTTGGGTTTGCCCATTTTTTTATCGTAGGCAGCCTTTACAAAGCCATAGTATGGTGGGCTTGGTTCCCAAGGTCGTGATTTGAACTCTGGGTGGAACTGGGTCGCCAAGAAGAAGTACCTATCGGGTAGCTCAAGTATCTCTTTGAGTTTCTTCTCCTTGCTAACAGCCGTGAAATGGGCTCCAGCCTTCTCCAAGGCATCATAGTATTCCTCGTTTACCTCCCAACGGTGCCTGTGACGCTCCTGTATGGTTGTTGAGTCATAAAGCTCCGCTGCAAGTGAATCATCATCAACCTCAACCTTATTCGCCCCAAGCCTCATGGTACCACCCATCTCACTGATACCCTTCTGCTCAGGAAGGAGATCAATAACCGGGTGAGGAGCCTCGGGCACACACTCGGTGCTATGGGCTCCTTCGAGTCCAGCCATGTTTCGCGCGTACTCAACTGTGGCTAATTGGAATCCGTAACAGATGCCTAGGAATGGGGTGTCCTGTGTTCTGGCTCTGTTGATAGCGATTATCTTGCCTTCTGCGCCTCTTAACCCGAAGCCACCGGGAACGATGACACCATCATAATTATCCAGTATCTTTGCTTGCTCAATGTCGTCCTCGAATACCTCGGTCTCGATCCAGTCAATCTGAACCTTACAACCAGACTTTGCCGCACTATGACGTAATGCCTCATTGACGCTTACATAGCAGTCTGCTAGCTCAGCGTATTTTCCACACATTGCTATCTTGACTACATCAGTGGGTTCTTTGTAGGTACGAACCATCTTGTTCCACTCGGTCCAGTCTGGTTTCTTCTTCTCCAAGCCAAGATAATCACAGATCACGGAACCCATGTTTTGTTCCTCAAGCTCCAAGGGAAGCTCATAGAGAGTAGGCACATTGATACTGCTAAACACAGCCTGCGTCTCAACGCTACAAGTATTCGCAATCTTTACCCGGGTAGCCTCATCCAGTCGCCCAAACTCGGTACGAGCCACAATCAAATCAGGATCAAGCCCAATAGCTCTAAGTTCCTTGACGCTGTGCTGAGTCGGCTTGGTCTTTGGCTCACCAACAGCCCCCAATACTGGAACAAGGGTCAGGTGGACGAATAATGTATCATCCCTGTCTTCCTCGTTCTTCAGTTGCCTGATGGCTTCAAGGAAAGGAAGCCCCTCGATGTCGCCAACAGTACCCCCGATCTCAACCAATACTATATCTGCTTGGTTTGCCTCACCTACGAGTCTGATGCGTCTCTGTATCTCGTCAGTTACGTGGGGGATGATCTGGACGCATCGTCCAAGGTATCCGCCTTCACGTTCTTTTTTGATTACCTCTTGGTAGACTTGTCCGCTTGTCACGTTGTTCAGTCTGCTAAAGGGACCCTTGAGGAACCTTTCATAGGTGCCCAGGTCCATGTCTGCCTCATAGCCATCGTCTAGTACGAATACTTCCCCGTGGATGTAGGGGTTCATTGTGCCTGCGTCCACATTCAGATATGGGTCGCATTTGATGGCTGTTACCTTGTATCCACGGACCTCCAGCATTTTCCCGATGCTGCAGGTGACTAGGCCCTTTCCAAGTCCGCTAAGGACTCCGCCTGT